>JBIJCY010000066.1:0-11571 GCA_044344385.1 Rhodocyclaceae bacterium
TCGGTGCGGTCGGCACGCTACAGTTCGAAGTCGTCGCCCAGCGCCTGCAGACCGAATACAAGGTCGACGCCATCTTCGAGTCTGCCGACATCTACACTGCGCGCTGGCTAACCTTTCCCGACGACCTCACCCGCAAGAACTTCGAACGCGAGCAACAGCACCGCATGGCGAAGGATGTGGACGGCAATCTGGTGTATCTCGCCAGCACCCGCTACAACCTTGATGTCACGAGTGAAAAATGGAGCAAGGTCGGCTTCCATGCTTCCCGCGAGCATGGGCAGGTGATGGGCTAAGCCCGACGGCTGCTATAGCTTGAGGAGAAATCTTTTCTGGGGCGGCTTTTCTACGACTGCGCGTGCCGGCTTGAAAAGAATGTCGGGGAGAGCACTGGCTACCGGCAACTTGGCTACAACTTCTTTTCCTAGAGAAACATTCTCCGAAACCAGCAGACTGGTCGTGGTAATTGGTGAGAAGTAAGTCTCTTTGTTGATTGCGAAACTAGTCGCAGCACCTAGACCACTCAAAGAACTCGACGTCAGCGTACTGGTGGTCGGCGAGAAGTTTTTTCCGGAAAGCATGGTGCTTGAAGACAGAACGCTGGCAGGCTCTGGCGCCAAGCCGCCGACGCTTCCGCTTAACGGTGCCGTGGCAAGCGAAATACCCGAACCAAACAGGGTCGGTGACACCGAGCCAAGGTTAATTGGTTGAAATCCTGCCAGGGAAACAAAGCTCACCTGACGAAGCGCGAGGGGTTCCAGCACCGTGCCGCTGCGCAGCGTTCCGGCGCCGATCTGCAGGCGGTTATAGCTACCGGGATCACCCTGACCTTGCAACCTCTGACTACCAGGCCGGACGACCGCCGACTCAATATCGGCTCCCGTGAGTTGCAGGGACGACTGCCCGGTTTGCAGTGAGATTGCCGACGCTTTCAGCTTATCCATCAACTCGGCCCCGATCACGCGGACGGCACCATGAATCAATGCGATCTGCTGCTGGGTCGGCGCACCAGCTGGCGGCGGGTCGATACGCATCTCAGTCCCCGGACGCACGCTGATCAGGCTGCCATCAGGCAACTTGACTTGCGAAATGCCATTTGGCGGCGTCAACAGGCGCTCGCCGGTCTGCAGTACATCACCCTGCCTGGCGGGTCGCGTAACACCTGCGGCATCAATGATCTGTGCGCCTTCCTGAGAAAACAGCAAAGCACCGGCGGGCGCGGCAAAAGCGACTGAACCGACGCTGCCCAACAGAATGGCAAAAGTGCGCATATAAAATTTTTGCATGGTGGTTCTCCTGCCAGTGAAATTCATCTCGGAGCGAGTAACAATGTCGGTGCCTTGAGGATTGTTGTTGCGGGTTGTAGCACGGTGGGCGCAGTCGCTGCGGGTTGCTGCGCGACAACGCCAGTATTGATGGTTTGCATTGTGTTTACCGGTGCCTGTAGCAGCAATGCCTTCGGCTCCTGAACGGTGTTGATCAGCGAGGGAGAAACAGGTGCCAGCAATGTACTGCCGGAAAATGTCTTGGCCGGTGCAACGCCACCTTCCACAACTAGTGGCGCAGTGGCAGGATTGACCTGGTTAAGCGGAATGACTGCTTCACCCAGGGCACTTCGGTTCTGGATAATATCGCCCGATTTTTCGAACGTCATCAATTTGTCACCAGCATTCAGCGTACCTAGGCGGGACGCTGCTGTCGGACGCAGCGCACCGGGCATCAACTGTTTTTTGTCGCCATCGGATTTACCCTCCGACCGCTCCCGGTTTTCGCGACCTTCAACCTTGACATCGACCTTGTAGAACTCGGGGACACGTTGCAGCATTTGCGGAGCCACAGCCGGTTTTAACGGCGAAAAACCGATCTGCCCCGGCTTAATCGGCAGAATACCGTGCTCATTGCGCAGGAAGGTTTCGCCGTCATTGACCTTGTCGTAAACCCCCGGTGCATTGATGGTCGGCAGGCCCGATGCAACGGGTGGAATATACATCGGCTCATGGTCCGTGCCGCGGATGCCGATCGTGGCGGCGGGCGTTCTTATTTCATAGGCATCGGGGTTTGTTCTGCCGATCAATCCGGTAATTGAACGAAACCCGCCTTTGATGAGTGAGACGAGAAAACTCGATTTCTTCTGATCTTTTTCATCAAACACAAACTGGTCGATCTTCATCTCGGTACCGGGGCGTACCGACAGATAACCGCCATCGTTCATGCGCAACTGAACCAGGGCATTTTCCGAGGTAACGATCCGGTCACCCGGCGCGACAGCATCACCCTTCTGAAGTACGCGCTCCCGACCCTGCAAATCGAAGGCCTTTACCGGGCCGGAAACCACCATCACCTGCCCGGAACTGTTCTGCGCCAGCGCCTCGCCCCATCCGACAGCAAGCAGACAAGCCAGACACAGACTACGCCAGAGCGTCAGGGGGGAAACGGCAGTCGCTCGGCAATCGGACATAGCGATGCTCAGTAGTCAAAGCGAAGGTTGATCGAAGCGTCAACCTTATTATAGGAATACAAATCGTCGTTGCTGTTATTTTTTGCATACGAAATCGTCGGCCGCAACAAAATCCCCTTGTCGATCGTCCAAGTCAATCCCACAGTCAAATCGTACAGCGTCTCGTTGCGGGAATTGAGATAAGTGCTGTTGGTACCCAGGTAAGACGAATGCGTCGCACCTGTACTCACGTAGCCACCCAGGCTTTCGGTGAAAGTTTTTTGCATAAGAAAGCGCGGGCCGATGAAACGCTTGTCTCCGTCGTCGCGATTGGCAGTGGCGTTTTCATAGCCACCGGTGCCGGTAACGCTGACCACCGTACTGCCATCGCCCAAAGCGCTCAGCCAACCCAGTGAAAAAGTCGAGGTATTGCTGTTCTGGCTGGTCTGCTCGGCAGGAATATAGGTGCCTTGACTGAAGGAGGCATTGGCAATCAACTGGCTCGACGAATCGAGCGCCAGACGCCAGTCTGCGGTCACCCCGACCGTATCGCGCAAATGTTCGCCGGCGTAGTGGTATTGCCCCGCCGCAAGCCCCGTGCGCAGTAGCCACGCGCCGCCCGAATAGCTGACACCGGCACGGGTATCGATCGTCCAGGTATTCGGGTCGTTGTAGGTGTTGTAGTTACGGGTGCGGTAATCCGCGCCCGCGAAGACGCCCCACTGATCGGATAGCTGGTGGTTGATTTCACCACCCAGACCGAGGGTGCCGTAATTATCTGCGGTTTTACGGCCGGTTGGCCGCAAAGGGTTATATACGCCAGAGGCCGGCAGATAGAGCGAGGATTGCGCGGTGGCACTACCGATATTAGTGTCACGCCCCACACCGGCTTCGATGTACCCGTTGAATACCGTGCGTTTGGCCTGCGAACGCGCCTCTGCTGCCTTGGCGTATTGCTCGGCCTGACTGCGCAAGTCCGGGGGCAGATTCGTGATGCTCAGCACCGTCTCAAATTCGATCTTGGCGCGCCCGTAATCACCCAGCGCGTAATAGGCACGGCCCATGTCAGCACGCACACCAACATAAGTCGGAGCGACAGCAAGAATACGTTCGTAGATGAAGGTTGCCTTGCTCGGCTTGCCGCTCTCAAGCGCCGCAGTGGCCAGCAGATAATCAAAAACGAGATCGCCGGCGCCCACACCCTCCAACGGCTCAAGCATTTGATAGGCGGCCTCCGCCTTGCCATCCTTGAGTAGAGCTTCCGCCTGTTCAAGCGTTGCCTGGTCTACACCCGCCCAAGCAGCCGGCGCCAGCATCACGGCAACACTGACAAGCACCAGCCTGAGCAAACGCAGCACTACTTCAGTCACACGATTTCGCACCTGATTTCCCTTTGCCATTTTCACTATGCCCGAAGGATACGCATGAAGACACACCTTGTATCCTTTGAATTATAAAGGGTTTACGGGAAAAGTGGGGGCAGGAAACAGGTTTTTAGCGGGCTCCTGGATTGACCAGGGTGTTGATCTTGAGCGCCGCGTCCATATTAAGCGTTCCCACACCCTCCGCGCGTTCCGGACCATCGGCCTTGTTGCCAATAACGGCTATCCCGCCACCGGTTGCACTTGTGCTGGAATCCTTCTCGCCACGACCGTCATTGCTGCCGCCCGCGCCGCCGGTGCGTCCGGCGATGCCCTGCTGGTTGATTTTAAACTCCTCACGACTCATCAGGCCGTTTGCCACGCCCGTCGAGTCTTCGGTTGGCCGTTTGGTTCCCATTTTCTGGGCATACTCTTGTGAGGCCCAGAAAGCCGCCCGCTGTTCGCTTGTCATGGTTTTGGTTGCCGCATAGGCATCCGGACCGGCTCTCATGGCGTAATCTGCTTCCTTGATGTCATCTCTCCAGTTACCGGTCGGCTCGCCGCCTTCATTTTTCAACAGACGCGCTGCGCCATCATTTTTCGCCTTAATAGTCGCGCCATCATCATTGTTATTATTCGCCCTGACGACAATGCCGTCGACAACGCCGCCTTCTTCACTGGCTCGCCCCCCGCCACCGCCGGCAAAGTTATTCAGACTGCCCTGCGACTTGCGATTAACGCGATCACCGCCGAAGGTATCGCCATATTTGGCGCCATCGATCGGGCCTGTGTTGCCCACGGCATTCGTTATCGCCTCGGTGGCACCGCTGCCGACTGGCCTGCCTTCGCCCATCATGAGGCTATTGCTCAGATCCCCGCCCTTCTCACCTTCCAGCCCCATCATCCTGGCCTTGGTGCCGGCAAATGCGCCACCACCGCCCTCACCGGAGCCGGGGGGAGCGATTTTTGGATCAGTTGACCCAGCACCGCCCTCCGGTGGCGCAACACCCCCCGGCTTTTGTGCGGCCAAGCCCTTAAGGTCAATATTCGGCTTTAAGCTTGATGGTGCAATTGCCGCACCGCCAAAGTCTTTTTTATCGACCGCAGGCAGCAACTCCCGGATACCGGTGCTACTGAGCGCGCCCGCCGGCTTCGCTGGCAGAGCGGCCGGAGGGGGCGGCAGATCGAGCTTGGGAATAACCGACGGTTTTGGTGCACCAAGCAACATGTCGCCACCACCGATGGCCTTCTGGGCGAGAACAGGCGCCGAAAATGTCGCAGCAACAAGTAGAGCGCAGAGTTTTATCGAGTTCATGTTGATCTCCTTCTTCGTGCAGTAATTGAAAAATTCGGGACAAACAGCCAAGCAGTCTGGCCAAATTAAAAAACACACAAGAATAATTGTGACCGTTGTTTTTCCTGACGTTCAATGAGTAACGAACAGTCATTTACCTCAATGCGCTTGTTGCTCCCGGATTGACCAAAGTGTTGATCTTGAGCGCCGCGTCCATATTGAGCGTACCTGCACCCTCCACGCGTTCCGGTCCATCAGCCTTGTTGGTAATAACGGCTATCCCGCCACCGGTTGCACTTGTGCTGGAATCCTTCTCGCCACGACCGTCATTGCTGCCGCCCGCGCCGCCGGTGCGGCCGGCAATACCGCGCTGGTTGGTTTTAAACTCCTCGCGAGTCATCGGGCCACCAGTGCTGCCCATGGAGTCATCGCGCTCATACCCTTTCTTTTGCTTTTCTGATTGCTGCGCGCGACCGAGCAGCTCGACCGTACCCTTTTCTGCATTCCCCGAGGAGCGCCCCCCCTCCCCATTCAGCATCCCGCCAACTGTAGCGCCATCTTCCTGACCGGTCGCCGCTCCTACTCCTGCCATTCCTGATGCTGCTCCAGCAGCATTTCCTCCTGTAGGCACCACGGTACCTCCGGCTGCTGATCCGGCTGCTGATCCGGCTGCTGATCCGGAATCATCGCTGGCTCGCCCCTTGCCTCCGCCGGCAAAGCCATTCAGGCTGCCCTGCGACTTGCGATTGACGCGATCACCGCCGAAGGTATCGCCATATTTGGCGCCATCGATCGGGCCGGTGTTGCCCACAGCATTCTTTATCGCCTCGTTGGCACCACTGCCGACTGACCTGCCTTCGCCCATCATCAGGCTATTGCTCAAATCCCCGCCTTTCTCGCCTTCCAGCCCCATCATTTTGGCCTTGGTACCGGCAAACGCGCCGCTACCGCCGCCCTCACCAGAGCCGGGTGGAGCCGTCTTTAGGTCGTTTATCCCACCACCACCGCCCTCCGGTGGCGCAACATTCCCCGGCCTTTGTGCAGGCAAACCCTTGAGGTCAATATTCGGCTTTAAATCAGAAAGGGGAATGGCCGCACCGCCAAGGTCTTTTTTCTCGACCGCAGGCAACATACCCGCAGCACTGAGCCCGCCAGCCGGCTTGGCGGGCAGAGCAGCCGGGGGGGGCGGTTTGGGGCCAAAATCGACGCCGCTAGTCATCCAATTGGGATTAAACGACGATTTTGGCGCACCAACCGACGGTTTTGGCGCACCAAGCAACATCTCGCCACTCCCGATGGCCTTCTGTGCAAAAACAGGCGCCGAAAATGCGGCAGCAACAAGCAAAGCACAGAGTTTTATCGAGTTCATTTTGACCTACTGGCCTTGTGCAAAAAATTCAAATTGCGTAACCATGCATCTTTATAGCACATCGGGGGTTGAGTACAAGCCTGCCGCAGGCTTTCTCGTAGCCAGCCTCCCCAATTTGGGGCATATTAGCAAACTCATTTTCAATTCAGGAAACGCAATGCGCTATTCACTTCTTGGACTCGCACTGTTATCAGCCACCGTTGGGGCGCAACAGGTACCAAGCAACTTTAATCAGGAGCAGTTCGAGAAACGCTTCCGTGCGGCAGACAAGGATGGAAACGGCATGCTATCGCGCGAGGAAGCCTACGCAGAGTTTCCAAGAGCTCCGGAGTTTTTCGACGAAATGGATACCAATTATGACAGGCAAGTTACGTTGACTGAGGTTAATCAAGCCATGGAGCGCCGTCTCCAGGCCGCCATGAATGCAAGCAGTACCGGTAGTAAATATGTAAAACCGCAATATCTCGGCGACCAGCCAAAAGCCGCGGTGGACGACCCGGAGATGGAGAATCTGTTTTCCAGCCAAGAGGAAGCGCGCCGCCACGAATTCTACGAGTCTCTTGCCGGGGATCAGGATAACGCACGCAAGCGTGGCATACCGCCCCCCATAAAAACATCTCCGAACTTGCTGAACAAGTCTTTTTAACCGTTTACACCGGCTTCAAAGCGGCGCTTGCATAGCGCACTACAACGGATTGACATCGCTTGCGAGCTATCCCAATTCACGCCTAACACGCTAAGATAGAACCATTGTCATTTTCCTGAGGGAGCCGAATCATGTCGATCGCCGTTACCATCGTTACCACCGCCAATCGCACGCGATGCTTTACCCAGACGGACGAAGCCAGCATCAAGGAAATCCTGGAAAGTCTGCGACGCTCCGGACAGCTTTTTTCCAACCGCACCCTGATCATCGGCTCAGCACACGAGACGGAAATTTTCTCGCCCGCCTCCATCACCCGAATTGAAATCGAGACAAAACTCGACCTTGGCAACTATCTCCCGCAGCACGGAGAAACACCGCTGACGCTCATGACCAGCGACTCAACAACGCCCCCGGAAGAAATCAGCGAAACCCATTTTTCCGGTCAGGTGGACGTGTTTTTTGAAGGCGGCGACACCATCTCGACGTGGATGTCCGGGCCGCGTCCGAGCGGTATCAGTGAGCGAATGTCAAACCTCACCCGCCTTTTCGACAAAGCAATCCTCATGTACAAACTGCCGGCCGGCGGCGTCGGATTCATGAACCCAGCCGCCATGACACGTGTCAAGATTGCCGCCGGCGTCGAAAAATTGCCGCTCGGTTCGTGGCAGCTGAATGCCGTGCTCTGATTTCTGACCGGCTGAGAAGTACGCACAATGATCGACGCCCGTCAGTATGCCGAAACGGAATCCCTGAGAAACGGCCTCAACATTTGCGTCCGGGCATCGCGCCCGGATGACGTCGAGCGGGTCATCGAGGCATTTGACCTGCTCGAACCGGAATCAGTGTACCTGCGATTTTTCGGCCCCAAGAAAGGCTTTTCGCCCGCTGACATCCAGCGTTTTTGTGAAGCCGATTTCCAAAGTCGCGTCATATTGCTCTGCACCCTGATGCAGGGCGATCGCGAAATCGTCATCGCCTCGGGCACTTATGCCCGGGTGGGCGAGGATGCCGCCGAAGTCGCTTTCATCGTCGAAGAGGATTACCACCGGCTCGGCATCGCGGGACGACTCCTCAAGCATCTGGGCAGGATTGCCGTTGCCGCCGGGGTCAAAACTTTTCTCGCCGAAGTGCTGCCGCACAATAACGCGATGCTCGGTGTATTCAAGCGTTGTGACTGGCCAATGACTTCAGAAACTTCCGACGGCACGGTGCACCTTAGCCTGACACTGAAAAGCTAAAGCCGAAAAACACAGGGCAGCCAGTCGTCCTGACGCTTCCCTCGATGCTATTGATTAACGCCAGCCTGCAACTCTGATGAGCAATCTCCGACAACTTCCACGCACCTTTTGCGACCTGCGCGCGGCGGCCTTAGTGCTTTTTCTCATGCTCCCGATCACTGCAGCGCACGCGCAGGGACTTGAACCACGCTCATATTCAAACACACCCGTCGGACTTAACTTCCTGCTGGCGGGCTATCGCTACACGGAAGGCAAGCTGGCTTTCGATCCGGCCCTACCGATCGCGGACGCAAAATTCCATACAAAAACAGAGGTCCTGGCTTACGCACGCTCGCTGGATGTGTGGGGCAACTCCGCAAAGTTTGACATGATCCTGCCCTATTCCTCGTTTTACGGGGAGGCATTGGTGGGTGGCAAGCATAGAGAGCGCGAGATGTCTGGTTTAAGCGACCCGCTATTTCGTTTCTCGATGAATTTCTATGGCGCTCCCGCGTTATCACTCAAAGAATATGCCGGCTACCGTCAGGACCTTATCGTCGGCGCAAGTTTGCAGGTGACACCGCCGCTGGGGCAATACGACAACAGTAAAATAATCAACCTCGGCAACAACCGTTGGTCGCTCAAATCCGAACTCGGGGTTTCCAAGGCACTGGGCGCATGGACGCTGGAGCTCATGCCGAGTGTTACCGTTTATACCGACAACACCGATTTCAACAAAGGACACACCTTCGCTCAGGCACCGCTCTACGAGCTCCAGGGTCACGTCATTTACAGTTTCCCCTCGGGCATCTGGTTGTCATTCAACGGCACCTACTTTACGGGAAACCGTACGACCGTCGACGGCGTGAGGAGCGATAACAAACAGGAAAACACGCGGGCAGGACTGACGCTCGCTTTGCCCGTGGACCGCTTCAACTCCGTCAAGCTCTATGCCAGCACCGGCACTTCATCGCGTACCGGCAGCGAATTCAGCGGCATCGGCGCGCTATGGCAATACCGTTGGGGCGGCGGGTATTAGTAGGCAGTCAAATTCAAAAGCTTTACCACCAAGACACCAAGTTACACCAAGAAGAACAATGCATTTCTTGGTGTAACTTGGTGATCTTGGTGCCTTGGTGGTTCGCATTGTTCTCGCACTTCAGTCCGTGCGGCCCTGCAACTCATCGATGACATCAGCCACCGTAATCCTGCGACCGAAGTCGCCGACGCTTTCCCCCAGAGCTTCGGCGCCCAGGATATCGCGCACCGCCGCATGCGCCGCGACGAGCCGTAGGCGTATGCCCACCGCCTGCATTTGCGCTTTACTTCGTTTGCTGTGATCAACTTACGGCGGGACTTTCCAATGGAACGCAAGGATTACAAGAGGTATAGCCGGGAATTTAAGCTTGAAGCCGTGAGACTCGCGCCGAGCGCCAAATTTACGTAAGCAGCCCTTCTTGCCCCAATCGTCGTGCTTAGTGCAGCACTCCGGCAGCTTCTGGCTTGCGTCGTAATGTATGCGACGGTAATTCGCCAAAACACTCTCTGTAGAGGTATGAAAACTCACCAAAATGCCAGAACCCCCAGCGCAGCGCCTCGATGGATACGGTTGTCGTTCCCTGCGTCGACGCCAGCAGTGATTGGCGCACCCGATGTAGCCGAAGCCGGATCAGGTAGTTTATCGGAGCCAATCCCATGATTTCCTGGAATGCATATTCCAGCGTACGTTCGCTCACCCCTGCAGCCTTGCACAGATCACTGACATAGAGTTGATCGCCGGTATGCGCCAGGGCGTATTCCTCCGAACATTTCACCATTTGGGCATATGCCTGGCGTGTTCGCTCACTGCGACTCACGTCGAATTTGTCTGCCACATCGAGCGCGGCCAAAAGCACTTCCAGCATCTCCAGCTGCAAGGCGCTCTGGCTGATTTTGTGCTCATTGAACAGCTCAGGCTGGCGTGCAGCGGTGTCCGTCAGTCGCTTTCCCCAGTTAAAAAGCTGATCAACCTTCTCCGGGCTGGCCAGCCGGAATTCCACCCCGTGCGGAAAACGGAACTCGTTCTCGCGGTAGCGCGCGGTGAGATGTTCACTGAGAACCTGCGGTGAGAGCAGGATCGTAATGCTTTCCCAGCCTGCATCGACAACGAAAGAAGCCTCTGATGTCGAATCCGCCGCAAGCAGCAAACCCGGGCGAACTGGCAGTCCGTTTATTGTTCCAGAAGCCTTGGAGCCAAAGGCGACGAAGGCCAAAAGCCCCTCCTGGATAGAGGTACGGGTACGCACACGTGCATTTGTCGACTGAAAAAGGATATGGGCAGATTCGAGCTGCACCACGATTCGTCGCGGCTGCAGTTCGATCGACTGAAGTTTTACAACATCCTGATCGATTAATCCGGCAACAGAGACTGCAGTGTCGAATGGACTGACATTGTTTTCCCCTATTTTCATACTTTGCGGAATTCCGATAGACGTTCGTGTCGAGCAACTGGAAACTGCGCTCTGTTTTGGCTCGGTTGCTAACGTAATAATCAACGAGCCTGCCAGATGCGGAATTCGGATTATAGCGACTCCATGATTGATAGACGACTGATAAACATCTCCCGGAGCATCAGGCGGACGGCCTCCGGATTTCTATCGAATTGCAACCCTGACGCTAAGCGCTGGAGATCCTGATGAAACTGCGGCAAGTCAGCGAAAACTGCTTTGCGGTCCTGAACGAAAACAACCTCGTCTGCGATGCGAATTCGGGGCTGATCAATCTCGGCGGCGGCGTGGTCATCGACACGCAGTCCGATCTTCCTCACGCCCGCCGAATGATCGAGTTGTTTGGCAAGGTCTGGCCTGGCATGCCGCAGCGCGTGATCAACACGCACGAAGACTGCGACCATGTGTGGGGCAACCAGTTGTTCAAGGGGGCCGAGATTATCGCGCATCGAAGCGTGCCGGAGCGGATGAAGCAGGTTGCGGACCCAAGGGAAACGCAGAAGCTGCTTGGCGCGGCCGATCACTTTCTTTCCCGGTGGCTACTCAGGGCAACGCATCCCGGTGCCCTGGCCATCGCCAGGCAGCTGAAAGAGGATTACGACTTCAGCGGAATCGAATTAACGCTACCGACAACCCTGTTTGATGAGCGGCACGTTCTGGATCTCGACGGTACGGAAGTCCACTTGATCTACGTCGGCCCCTGTCATCAGGTCGGCGATACGATCGTCTATGTGCCAAAGGAGCGGGTCGCCTTCGTTGGCGAT
>JBIJCY010000360.1:0-3270 GCA_044344385.1 Rhodocyclaceae bacterium
TTTATTGGCGGTGGAGATCAACGCCGGCACAAATGCATGGCCAGTTTGCAACGCGTTACTAAGCACGACCGGGTCTTCAACGTATTCGTGAACCATCTGGTTTCTGAGGTTGCGCATCGTCATCCATTCGTCCGCAGACTGGATCAAGCCCAAGCGCTCAGCCCGGTCAAGGTTGTCTATGGCAGCAGACGGCTTTTCACCCAGCGCGGCGAGAAGCAAAGGCAGGAGCTTATCACCCACTGTATCCTGCAAACGACCAAACCGACCGACAAAAGCTTCCACCCGCTCTGCCAGATCAGGGTTTTCTTCGAGACTGCTTGCCTGTTCCAGAGTGAACAAGCCCGCAAACAAGCGTTGGTCCGTCGTGGCAAGATGCTTACATTCTTTGCGAACGACACGGGTCAGGAATTGCAAGCGCAGTATGATTTTCGGGTCGGCTGTCATAGCAATTTTCCCTCTTTGAACGCCATGTCGTGAATGGGCAGACGCATCAGGTTAGGCGCGCTGAGCAGCACATCCACTTTCCGTCCATGCATGGCCCGCGATGCTCGGGCAGACATCTGCGCGGCCATGAGCGCCGGGTTGTCGACAGATTCCGGCAGTTCAAGCATCAGGTCCAGATCGCCCCCTTGCGCAGCGTCGTCAAGTCTGGAACCAAAAACCCGCACAACACATTGCTCTCCCGCCACTTGATGAGCAAGTTGGCGAATAAGCCCAATTTGATTCTCAGTCAGGCGCATATCCGTTGGAAATTTCCAAAAGTTTCACATCAATAGCCATTTGCATTCTTCAGTGCGAGCAATTGCAGCATACGTTGCAGATAAGGCCGCCAGTCGGGCATTTCGAGTCCGAAATCTGCTTCCAGCCGAGAACAGTCGAAACGCGAATTGGCCGGGCGCGGCGCGGGTAAAGGATAGTCGGTCGTCGCGATGGCGGCAATTGATTCAGGTGCCGGCATGCCGGCGTAGCCTGGCGTACGGCCGGCGTCCTCGACAATGGCTCGCGCAAAGCCACACCAGCTCAAAGGATTGGCCGCAGCCAGGTGATAAAGATGCGCGCCGTCCGGCAGATTTTCGCCACGTTGTGAGGCGGCCAGCACCAACCCGGTGACCGTGGAGATCAGCGCCGCCGGGGTCGGCGCGCCGATCTGGTCATCAACAATGCGCAGACTGCGTCCTTCGCCAGCCAGACGCAGGATGGTTTTGACGAAATTATGGCCGCGTGCGCCAAACACCCAACTGGTGCGAAAAATCAGTGCGCGACATCCCGCTGCGGCAATGGCCTGCTCTCCAGCCAGCTTGGTGCGGCCATAAACGGACTGGGGGTTTGGCGTATCAGCTTCAACGTAAGGCGCGCTTTTGCAACCGTCAAAAACGTAGTCCGTCGAGTAATGCACCAGCAAAGCGCCCAGCGTCCGCGCCTCCTCGGCCAGCACGCCGGGCACCTCGGCATTGATGCTGGCGGCCAGTTGCGGCTCGGATTCAGCACGATCGACGGCGGTATAAGCCGCCGCATTGACAATGATTTTCGGCTTAACGGAGCGGATCAACTCGCGCAATTGTCTGCTGTCGCTCAAATCACACCCGGCCCGCCCAACCGCCGTCACCTTGCCCAACGGCGCGAGCGAGCGCTGCAGTTGCCAGCCGACCTGACCATCCTTGCCAAGAAGAAGTATCGGTGTCATGTGCGATCGGCGTAATTGGTTTCGGTCCACTGGCGATAAGCGCCGCTGGTCACATTGCTCACCCATTCGGCGTGCTCAAGATACCAGCGCACGGTTTTTTCGATACCGCTGGTGAAGGTCTCGGCCGGGCGCCAGCCAAGTTCACGCTCTATCTTCGTTGCGTCGATCGCGTAGCGGCGATCATGGCCCGGGCGGTCTTTCACGTAAGTAATCTGCTCACGATAGGAAGCCGAAGCGCGGGGCGAAAGCGCATCGAGCAGATCGCAGACAGTATGCACGACGTCGAGATTGGTCATCTCGTTCCAGCCACCAATATTGTAGGTTTCGCCGGGCACACCGCTCGCCAGCGCGCGACGAATCGCCATGCAGTGATCGCCGACATACAGCCAGTCGCGCACATTGCTGCCATCGCCGTAAATCGGTAGCGGTTTGCCGGCCAGCGCATTGTGGATGATCAGCGGGATGAGTTTTTCCGGGAAGTGATAGGGCCCATAGTTGTTCGAACAATTGGTCGTCAGCACCGGAATGCCGTAGGTGTGGTGATAGGCACGCACGAGATGATCAGAGGCCGCCTTTGACGCCGAGTACGGGCTGTTCGGCTGATACTGGTGCGTCTCGGCAAACGGCGGATCGACCTCGCCTAACGAGCCATAGACCTCATCCGTCGACACATGCAAAAAACGGAACGCAGTCTTTTCAACATCACTCATCGTGCCAAAGTAGGCGCGTACGCCTTCAAGCAGATTAAAGGTGCCGACGATGTTGGTCTGGATAAATTCACCGGGACCATGGATTGACCGATCGACGTGGCTTTCGGCGGCAAAATTGACGATTGCGCGCGGCCGGTGCTGTGCCAACAGGTCGGCAACCAGCACGCTGTCACCGATATCGCCTTGGACAAACACGTGGCGCACATCGCCTTGCAGCGCAGCGAGGTTTTCGAGATTACCCGCGTAAGTCAGCTTGTCGAGGTTGAGTACCGGCTCGTCGCATTCGCGCAGCCAGTCGAGAACGAAGTTGGCACCAATGAAACCTGCACCGCCAGTAACGAGGATCAAGAGAAACTCCCTTTGCGTTTTGTCCGTTGCATCGATCAAGCGTCTGGAACCTGATCAATCTCATATAATGCCGTTTTCCGGCAAACGCCTATTTTAACCGCCGATGCGCATCCTTTTGGTCAAAACCTCGTCGCTCGGTGACGTCATTCACAACCTTCCCGTGGTCAGTGATTTGCGCCGCAGCTTTCCGGACGCGCAAATCGACTGGTGTGTCGAAGAGTCATTTGCCGACATTCCGCGTCTGCATCCGGCGGTTCAGGAGGTTATCCCGGTCGCCGTCCGGCGCTGGCGCAAGCATTTGACGCGATGGGCTACTTGGCGGGAAATCGGCGATCTCCGGCACGGCCTTGGCAAAACCCCTTACGATTTTATTCTCGACACACAGGGCTTGCTGAAAAGCGCCCTGATTGCCCGGCAAGCGCACGGCAAGCACTGTGGCTATGCCGCCGAGGCAGCACGAGAGCCTCTAGCAGCCCGCTTCTACGACAACACTTTCGTCATTCCGCGCAATGTGCATGCTGTCGAACG
>JBIJCY010000361.1:0-3263 GCA_044344385.1 Rhodocyclaceae bacterium
ACCCGAAGAAGGTCGTTTTCTCAGGCGTCGGCAAGACCTCCTGCGAAATGGAGTTCGCCCTGACAACAGGCATTCTCTGCTTCAACGTCGAATCCGCCCCCGAGTTGGATCGCCTGAACGAAGTTGCTGCCCGCCTCGGCAAGAGAGCGCCGATCAGCCTGCGCGTAAATCCGAACGTCGACGCCAAAACGCACCCCTACATATCAACAGGTCTCAAGGAAAACAAGTTCGGCGTCGCCTACGAGGATGCACTGGCGCTCTACCAGCACGCTGCACGCCTGCCGAATCTCGAGATCAGCGGCATCGATTGCCACATCGGATCACAACTGCTTGATCCCGCCCCGTTCGCCGAAGCGCTCGACAAGATATTGCTGCTCATCGACCAACTAGCCAACGCCGGCATCAATCTGCATCACATCGACCTCGGTGGCGGCCTCGGCATCCGTTATCGCGACGAAGTAGCGCCAACGGTCAAAGCCTATCTGCAGCCACTATTGCTAAAACTCAAGGATCGCGGGCTGAAAATTCTACTTGAGCCGGGTCGTCGCCTGGTTGGCAACGCCGGCCTGCTACTCACCAAAGTTGAATACCTCAAGCCCGGCGAAGTCAAAAATTTTGCCATCGTCGATGCCGCAATGAACGACCTCGCCCGCCCGGCGCTTTACGATGCCTGGCACGACATTCTGCCCGTTACGCCACGCGACGGCGTAACGCAGAACTGGGAAATCGTCGGCCCGATATGCGAAACCGGCGACTTTCTCGGTCACTCCCGACCGCTCGCATTGGTACCCGGCGACCTGCTCGCGATCATGTCGGCCGGTGCTTACGGTATGGCCATGAGCTCAAATTACAACACCCGGCCGCGCGTGGCTGAAATCATGGTTGATGGAAAAACGACGCACCTCGTTCGTCGCCGTGAGACCGTTGAAGAACTCTACGCACTGGAAAGTCCCCTGCCTTGAAAACTGCCCGCCCGGCACATTTTTACGCCTCGCTGCTCGCTTCACTGATCACCCTCAGTGCCTGTTCCGAAAAGCCCGCTGAGACGAAGTCTGGGCCGCCACCGGCACTGATCACTGTCACGCAGGCGCAAGCGATTCCGCTCGAAGTCATCGAACAGACACTGGGTTCGCTTGAAGCGGTCAACGACCCAAAGATCGCCGCCGAAGTCGCCGCGCGGGTTGTCAAAATTACGGTACGCGCCGGTCAGGCAGTCAAGAGAGGGCAACTCCTCGCCGAACTCGACGCGCAAGACGCCGGCAACCAGCATAGTGCCGACCGCGCCGAAATCGCCCGCATCGAATACGTGCTGGCGCAGCAGGATCGCGTCGTCACCCGGCAGAACGAACTCGTTGCCAAAAACTTTATTTCAAAAAACGCCAGCGACGACGCCACCGCGCAGCGCGATGCCTTGAAAAGCCAGCTCGCTGCGGCGCGCGCACGCTCCGGCATTTCCGGCAACGCGGTAAAAAAGACGCACGTTGTTGCTCCCTTCGACGGCGTTATCGAAGAGCAGATTGCCTCGGCGGGCGATTACCTGAAAGTAGGCGATCCGGTCTTCCGTCTCGTCTCCAACGCCCGGCTGCGCGCTCACCTGCCCTTTCCTGAAAGTTCCGGTCAGCGCCTGATGCGCGGCCAGCCGGTACGCCTGAGCAGCCCACTGTCACCGGGCGTAATCATCGAAGGCGAAGTCGAGGACATTCGCCCGACACTGACCGAAACCAGCCGCTCAATCGACGTCATCGCGCGCTTCGACAACCCGGCTGGCGCGGGCGAATTACGCGGCGGCGGCTCGGTCGACGCAAGCGTCGTCATCGGCAGCAAGGAAAGCGCCGTCATGGTGCCGGAACAATCGGTCGTACTGCGCCCGGCAGGCAAGGTAGTTTATGTCATCGTCGACGGCAAGGCCGAACAGCGCAAGGTCGAAGCCGGCACGCGGCAAAAAGGAAAAATCGAGATCATCAAGGGCATTGCCGCCGGCGATACGATTGCCCTCGACGGCGCAGGCTTCCTGAGCAACGGCGCCGCCGTCAGCATTCAGGAACGCAACAAGCCGGCAAGCCCGGCGGCCAAGCCTGCCGAAGCTGCAAAATGACGCTTCCCGAGCTATCGATCAAGCGCCATGTCCTGGCGTGGATGCTCTCTGCCGTACTAGTGCTTTTCGGCTTCATCGCCTACGACCGTATCGGCATGGACCGCTACCCCTACATCGAATTTCCGGTTGTCTCGGTGACCACCGCGCTGAAAGGCGCCAACCCGGACATCGTCGACGCGTCGATCACCAACGTCATCGAAAGCTCGATTAACAGCACGCCGGGCATCGAGCACATCCAGTCGACCTCGTCGCCCGGCATCTCGGTCATCAACATCACCTTCAACCTCGAAAAGCGCATCGACGTCGCTTTCAACGAAGTGCAGGCCAAGGTCAATCAGGTCTTGCGGCGCTTGCCGAAGGACGTTGATCCGCCGGTCGTCGCCAAAGTCGAGACCAACGCACAGCCGATCATCTGGCTGGCGCTACAGGGCGACCGCACGCAACAACAGCTCAACCAGTACGCGCTCAACACCGTTAAAAAACGGCTGGAAACCATCGACGGCGTTGGCGAAGTACGCATCGGCGGGCGCCGCGACCGGACGATCCGCGTCAACCTCCTGCCAACGCGCATGGTTGCGCTCTCGGTCACGGCGCAGGACATCACCGAGGCCTTCAACAAGGAGCACGTACAGCTTGCCGGCGGTTTCGTCGTTGGCGAAAGCACCGAAAATCTGGTCAAGCTCGACCTTGAATTCCACACCGTCGATGACCTGCGCAATCTGGTGGTCTCCTGGAAAGGAAATGCACCAATCAAACTGTCCGACGTTGCCGAAGTCGAAGACGGCCTCACCGACTACCGGCAGCTGGCGCGCTTCAACGGTGAGATGACGGTCGGCCTGGGCGTCGTCAAGGTTGCCAACACCAACACGGTCGCCATCGTCGAAAAAATCAAGGCCAAGCTGGAAAACGAAATACGCCCGCAACTGCCGCCCGGCCTGCAACTGCACATCGTCTCCAACGATGCCGTCTTCATTCTCGAAATCGTCAACTCGCTGAAGGAACACCTGCTTGAAGGCACGCTGCTGGCGGCGCTGGTCGTCTGGATCTTCCTGCGTTCGGTGCGTTCGACGCTGATCATCTCGCTGGCCATCCCGGTTTCCCTGATGGGCGCCATTGCCGTCATCTACCTCTTCGGCTACACGCTCAACTCGCTGACCCTGCTCGCGCT
>JBIJCY010000067.1:0-11500 GCA_044344385.1 Rhodocyclaceae bacterium
GGCCAAAGCGGGATAGCTCGCGATCCCCGAGGCTAAAAAAACAAAAGGCTTTACCGCAGAGGCGCAGAGGTAAGGTTTTTGAAAATCTGCTCAAAAATCATGAAGAGTTGAGTCATAAGAGACTACATAGGTGCAGCGTTATTTAACCGCCGAGAAATCAAAAAGAAGGGGTTCCGATACGCTTTTGTGTTCGGAATAGCCCTGATTGAACACGGCGATCTGCCCCAGAAGTTTTTGACCCGCAACAAACACAACGTCATCAGCATTGCCGGTATTCAACGCACGGCTGAACTCCAGATGCCAGTATCCTGCTTTCCACCTCCCTTTGGCAGCAACATCGGCGGCGCTACCGGAACCGGCCGTTATCTCGTAGAGGGGAAGCTTCTCGCCTTTGTTCTCTTTCGGCCGTGGCAACAGCTTGAAGGGCGCGTTGCCGGCGTCGCGCGTTTTCTTGTCCTGTGAAGATTCATATTCGGCGGCGGAATCGAGCATGCCGGTCGTCACATGGTGCGTCATGTCTTCCGCCAGCCCCGTCGAATTGGTGCGTGCGGCCGACCACAGCCAGAGATCTACCTTGTAACTTTTGGTGCTCAACATACTGCGATCAAAGTCGCCGCTCATATGAAAACGCAAGGCAAACATATCTTCGCGCTGCTTGCCTTCGACGTATTTATCGCCACGCCATTCCCATTGCCTGGGACTGCTATCCTCGGAACTATCCGGATACTTCAGTGCGACATAAAAACGCCCGCCAACGACGGCCGCTTTCATCTCTACGAGAAGCGTGCCTGTCTGATTCTTGTCATCATTGGGATCAAGGCCATACTTGGCACGATCGGCTTTGTCCAGCGCCGGAATCACCGGCACCTTGATCCAGCCACTCTTGCCCCACTCGCTCAAATCCCCGTCGACCTTTGGCGCAACGCCCGTGCTTCCGACGGGAATCAAAATGGGCTGCTGCGCAAATACCGAAAAAGACAGCCCCAACAAGCAGGTAAAAAACGGCAGTTTCATCTTCAAGTCCTGTAAATCGTACTCAACAAGGTTTGCGGCCTATTCAACCGTGATCGAGCCAGTCATGCCTTTTTCCTTGTGATCGTCGATCGTGCAGACCACCTCGTAGGTGCCTTTTTTCACGGGAACGAAGAACAATTCGACGCTGCCGGTTTTCTTGAACACTTCGATTGCCGTGAAATAGGGCGCCTTTATTTCGCCGCCGTGCGGCCGTGAGCTCATCACCTTGCGCCAGGCAACCGATTTGAAAAATTCAGTCGCCGTGTAGTAGTGATCCGCTTCGCCCGTGTTTTTGATGATCAGCCGATAGGGCTTGTTGGCCTTCAGCTTCAGATGCTTCGGGTCGAATTCGTGCTCAACGAGTTCCATCTTGACCGTTTCCATTTCGTCCCAGTTGGCGGCCTTCACGATATCGGCACTGTTGGTCATGTATTCCTGGGCAAAAATCGATGGCGAAATGAACAGCGAAGATCCGGCAATAGCGAGTGACAGGAATAATTGACGCATGGTGCCCCCTTAAAAAGTTAGTAAAAAAAGCCAAACGGCATGCAAAGGAGCCACAACAAATCAGGCAAAACGGAAGCGGCCTACCAAACTCTTCAGCGTGTTCGCCACTTCATTCATCTCCGAAGCCGCTACCGCCACGTGCTGGATCGCTGCATTGTTTCTTTCGGTCAGTCCGGAAATTGTATTTACCGATTCTGCGGTCTGTACGGAAGCAGCAGATTGCTGCTCAGTTGCACTGGTGATGCCTTGCGTCAAATGATTGACCGCACTGGAAGCCGCCAGAATCTGATGCAATGTTGTACAAACGGCTCGCGTTTGCTCGGCGCCATACTCAACGTCGGCCAGAATCTGGTTCATGGCACCAATCGCCTGATCGGACTTGTTACCAAAACTGTCAAGCAAAATGCCGATACTCGCCGAGCTCTGTGAGGTCCTTTCAGCGAGCTTGCGCACTTCATCGGCCACCACAGCAAAGCCCCTGCCCTGCTCTCCCGCTCTTGCCGCTTCAATCGCTGCGTTTAGCGCCAATAGATTAGTCTGACCTGCGATGTCCTTAATGATTCCCGCCAGTTCCTTAATACTACTTGCAGTGCCGCACAAATCCTGAATAGCACTGCTCGAATCGCGAACTGTCACGACGATTTTGTCGACGGTTTCGAGGTTGTGATTCATTCGCTCTGCACCCGTCTCCGCCTTTTCCCGCGCCTCCTGACTGGCACCATTAACGCCAACGACTCCCTTTGCAACGTCATCAACCGAACGCATCATTTGTTCCAATACCTGTTTAACATCCAGTATACGTTCGCCTTGACGCTGAGATCGCGCCGCAGCCTCATCGATCTGACCCGACACCAGCGCTGCATTGTCTGAAACACGCACAGCAGAGCAATGAATCTCGGACATCAACCCTTTCAAATCACCCTGCATTCTGGCGATCGCCAGCAATAATTTATCAAATTCAGAATTTCCGCGCGTCGTAATAAGATTCGAAAAATCACCTTGTGCCACGTTATTGAGAATTTCACGTACCTGGTTCAACGGCTTGGTTATATTCCGCGACAGCGAAAAATACATCGTCCATACAAAAAGAATACCGAGCGCCGAACCTATCCACATCGCCACGGAGAACTCCGTACGCTGCATTCCGCTTGACTCATTGAGGGCTTTAGCGCGTTTGATCACCAGCATTTCGAGGCTGACAACGCTCTTGTTCAGACTCACCAACGCCGGATTTACACGCGTCAGTATCAATTCATTGCCACGATGAAAATCACCGCTACCAAACACCGCCAACACCTCATCACCGGCCTTGGCATAAGCAGTAATGCCCGTCGACATTTCGGTCAGAAGCTTCTTTTCATCATCCGCCAAACCACTTCGACGCAGATAGGACGCCTGCGCCGCTTTCACATCATCAAGCGCATCCACGTAAGCATCAAGATGCTTGTTGACGGAATGATCATGCATCTTTGCCCACTCACTCTTGGGGTCGTGCTGCAAGGCAAGAAGAAGCTGCGCTCTGGAGTCATGAATATTCCTCATGATGTCGCTGACAGCACTGCTCGGGATCAGCGCTTCATCATAAAGATTAACCGCCACCCTGTGCATACGGGCAGAAACATAATCACCTGCGCCGGTACCTACGACAAAACTCGCAGTAATCAGCATAAAGACGCCGAGCAACCGGGTTTTTACTGTCAACCCGGAAAAAAAACCAATTTTAACGATACTCATTTACTACCTCTCTCTAAGCATTCGGCGACAACCGCGCATACCACAAGGAAAAGCAAGCACGGGTACCAGAACGGATCTGGCACCAGTACCATCACGCAAAAGGCTGGTATTAATACTGTTAATACTTTTGTATGACGGTCACCCCACTAGGTGCGCTGGTCACGTAGCCGACAGCACCTGGCGTACGCTTGACAAACTCCACAACTTCCGCGTCTCCCGATTTCACAGACGGGGCGTTGACACCATCACGAAAAGTCTTTTTGGTCCACGCAGTGTTATACCGGTCAGGCTCCATCTTCAGCACTTTCGACAGAAACTCTACCTGTGCTGGCCCGTTATCCACTGGCTGCACCTTGGCGCCACCGGCAAACTGCATGTTGCCGAGGAACACCTCACGCACATCTCCTGCGCCGATCTGGACGCCACTATTCGCAATCACATAGACGTCAGCTACGGCCATCGCCGGACTGACGAGCAGGGCTGAGAGGGCAAAGACGGAAACACCGGATTTAAAATCAAATAACATATCAGTTCCCCGCTTAGAATCGAATCGCATATTGGAAATACGCTGTGTTGTATTGATCACTTAACCCTGGCCCGATGTCTTCCTGATTTGTCCTTGCATACTCAAACTTGATCGCCGCCTTGGGATCCAGGTCATAGCGCAGACCGAGTACGGCACGCTTATAGGAACGGCCACTTTCCTGAACGGCAAAATAGTTATCCTTCTGATCAAGGCTGGTTTTTTCCAGTCGGGCATACGGTGTCATCCGCCCGATGTTGTAGCCTGCCTGCAAGTAAGCGGCCCAGCTGCTGTGCGTTCCGGAACCAGAGGTCAGGTCCCGGTTGCGAAAACCATAGTACTCACCGAGCAATTCCCAGCGATCGCTGGCGTAAACACCGTAGGCACCGAACATCCCGACGCGCGTCTCGTTGTGGTTCTCGCTATTGTCCTCAATATTGGCACGCAAACCATGCAGGCCAAGACGCAGACCATCGATCGCCGAAGGCTCGTACCAGACGTTGCCGCCGGCGTTTGCCTTATAGCTGGACGAGCCCGCCATCTGCATGTTCAAGGTCCCCGTCCCAGCGTAACCGTTGGTAGCAGCCAGCGGACTCAATGCACCGGCGTTGAGGGTGGACAGCGCGCTCGTAATCGCGTCGCTGTCCACCTTCAGTCGTGGTGCATTGCCAAGATAAAGGTCATAACCAAAGCGGCCGCTTGGCGCTCCCATGGCGCCAGTCAGCCAGGCACCGGTGGTATGTGCGGGCAAAATGCCACCTTTGTCCTCAAAGTCAAGGAAACGCGGACGTGACACAGCGGTCTGGATTTGCGCACCATGGTGAAACGCCGTGTTCCAGTAGCCATAAGGCGTGTGGAAGCGGCCGATCCAGCCCGTCGCCGCATCGCTGAAGGCATAACCCATCTGTACCCGCTCGAGGTCAGTGGCCACATTACCGTCCTTGTCCACTTCAAACACCAACTCCACCAGCGAACGAACGCGATCACCAAACTGCGGCGTCAGATACAGATCAAGCGAACCGACATTAAACCCCTTGTTACCCTTGCCGAAGACCCTGTTGTTTTCACCACTGTGGCTGATGCCAACATCGGCAAAACCATGCAAAGGCAAACCAGCGTCGGATGAGCGATTCGATATGCCGGAACCCAGTTGTGCGACCTGGCGTTCAAGCGCCTCAAGCTGCGCCTGATTCCCGCCGCTCGCCAACGGCGGAACCTCGCCGGCTTTTGCGCTCTCCAGCTTATTGACCTTGGCTGATAACTGCTAAATCAGCTGAATGCTGCGCTCAAGCTTTTGCTCCAGCGCTTTCATTTTTTCCGCATCAGTCGACTGTGCAAAGGCGGACAAAGGAACGGCGGCAAAAGCCGCCGCAATGCTTAGCGCCATAAGGCGCAGAGATGGTTTCACCGTACAAGCTCCCAGGTAGTAGAAAATAGCTATTACCTTAGTAGCAATGCCCGTGCCACAAAACCCACACAACCAATTGGTTATTCAACAAACGCGCTTCCTGCGCCAGTGACGAATACCGACCGGCAAAGATTCTCTTTTTTAAAATGAGCCCTTCACAAAATCCCGTCATCAAGAAAAGCGTTCCAAAAAACGATAACGCAAAGCCGAAAGCTATTCTCTGCGCATCAGAAAGCCGGGCCGCATAACGGCCATCGGGGAGTCTCGGTGCAGAATCCAGTCTAGCGACGACGTTTCTTTGTTTTCATTGGATTGGTCTGATCCTGGCTGGCGAAAAAATGCGCCACAGCCTCCAGATCGGCCTCGGAAAGCCCTTGGTAGCTCTTATCCATCATCATCGGGTATTTGCGTTTGCCTTCAATGAAGTGGTGTCCCTGCTTGATGAGGTAATCAACATCCTGCGCGGCCATCAATGGCGCCTCTTTATCCGACTCGCGCCCATTATCGACGTGACAGTCCGCACAGCGATTCTGATAAAGCACCCCGCCCTTTTCAACCAACTGAGGATCAAGGTTGATCTGTTTTGGACGAACCGGTTTCGCAATGCTGTAGCGCTTGAGAATCTCCATCACTTGCGCATCATCGATACCAGCCGGCTCGTGGCCAAATGCACGTCCCGGCCTGCGCCCGCCTTTGAACTGAAGCATGGAATCTTCCAGATAACTCTGCAGCTGCCCGTTCAGATGCGGGATACCGGACTTTGCGGCAATACCATCGACACCATGGCATTCGGCACAGGGGAAAGCAGCCGTATCGTTGTCAGCGTAGGCCACGCTGCTCAAAGCGACAGCAAGAACAAAAAGATTGCGAATAATCACGATATTTCATTCTCCAGGAAGTTGAGCAAAGCCAGTCCATGCACTGGCCCTGCGACGATACCTTCCTGAGGCAACATCCATACCAATTAAACCGTCTCGTCGATAAATCAGTGTTTTTTTGTTCCCGTTGCTGCCGGTGGCGAAACGGGAGGCGAAACAGGTGGCGAGCTGCGAATTTTCTCCTGCCACTCCCACAATGCCGCCTCGGCCTTCACACGATAAGGGTCAGTGGCCGGCGCACGATGCACGTAGGTACGCATCGCCTCAATCGCCCCGCGCATATTGCCCATCCCTTCCAGCGCGACAGCCAGACCATAGTAGGCATTGAACTGATCGGGCCGCAAGGTGCTTGCCTCATCAAAAAAATCCGCTGCAGCGCTAAACTCACCTTTTCCGAGCAAGGCAAAACCCGCATTGACATACGCCTCCGGCATATCCGGGGCAAGCTCGAGCACACGATGAAACGCTGTCAGCGCGTGGTCATACTCTTTGGCATGCAGCATGATTACGCCCTGCTGGAAACGCTGATCAATCTCGGCTCTTTTTTTCTCGGCCACATGCGCCTTCGCTTTGCTGCCGCCTCTCGGTAACCAGCTTTCGTTGGCGCCAAGCAAGATACCACCGAGCAACACGATCGCGAGTGTTGCCAGCAACGCACGAACTCGTACATCGCGTCTGCCGCGCGCCACAGAGATGGCCGCCCGAGCCTGCCAAAGCGCCCGCAAAACTACCCCGACGAAAATCGCCGCAGCCGTCAGCGCAAAAAACCCACCGACACCCGCCAGACCCATAGCCACCAGATAGTCCCCTCCGGCTTGCATGAGTTCCGCATGCGGCGCCTTGCGCGGAACGCCGAGCATCCCGGACCAGGCCAAACCGATGACCAGAACAGCAATGCCAATACCATAGACGAGCGGCAACCGTGTGACCCAGACACTGCCCGGCAAAGACACACCAAACCCGGCAACCAGACGTCGTGCAAATAACAGATAGGCCAGCGTCACTGCCCCGACCGTGCCATGGTAGTGCGCAGGAACCGATGTCGTCGCGTTTCCGCGAATCGTTGCGCCGACCACGCAACCGGCAAGGAAAAGCACAACGGAAAGCAGCAGCACGCGTTCCTCGGCAGTCAAGGACTCGCCGGCACGCAGCGTGCGAAGCGTCGCAAGCAAAAAGCCCAAGCCGCAGACGGCAGCCGCTGGCCAGGAAGCCCAGCGCATCAGCTCGGTAAACCCCCAGCGATGCTCACTCGAACCGACGTTATAACCCAGCGAAATCAGCACCCCGACAAGCGTCGGCAGCGCTGCTGCGCCAAGTAACAGCGGCAGCGCTTTTGCCAGCCACGGTGTGCGCAATAGCAAGCGCTGTCCGAGAATGGACCAGACGCCGATCATCAGCACACCATGCATGAACTGCAGCAGGTGGCCGGCGCCCCACACCTGATCGTCGAAAGTCACCGGGACAACGGACCTGACTCCTGGTGCGAAAAAATAGTCCCGCATAAAGACTAAAGCGGCGACGATCAGCACCAGCACCGACCAGCGGCTGGCCAGCCTCCATGGCTCGCTCCCCTGCCCCCAGCCGCCCGTCAATGACCAACCGGCAGTGAGCATCACGCCAACAAAGAAGCTTGCCAGTGCACCAAGAAAAACAGGGCTGTCGAGTACCGGCGCATAGTTGGAAAGCACTGGCGGCGGTCCGCCGAGCAGCGGTGAGCACAACATCAGGAAAACCGCGACGGCCGCCAGCCAGAACGCACCCCAGCCCACTGCATCAGACCTGCCGCGTGCCAGCACCCAAAGCCCCGCTGCCGCCGCCAGAAACCACACCAGCACGGCCATGTCGACATGCAGCACCAGCGCCGTCCGGAAGAAAGCGCCACCGAGGCCAAGAAACGGCGTTCTTGCCGCGACCAGGACCACCGCCAGCAAAGCCGACGCGCCGAGCGCCAGCAAGGCCAGAACGAACCAGGCACCGGCCAGCCGGCGTGCTGGCGCAGGCAGCGGAAAATTGCCTGCACCGCTCATATCGCGCCCTTATGCGGCGCCTGCGAAATAAAGGGAACACCAAAAAAGGTCAGGAAGGCAATGACAAAGACCACCAGCACCATTGCCGCGCCGGAACGTGGCGAGAGCTTGAAGGTAACCCGTGCGTGCAACGAAAAAGCGAGCACCAGCCAGGTCAGAAAGGCCCAGGTTTCCAGCGGGTCCCATGCCCAATAACGGCCCCAGGCGTCTTGCGCCCAGATGGCGCCGGCGATCAGCATCAGCGTTTCAAAAATCAGACCGAGCGCCATGCAGCGGTAGGCCAATTCATCAAGCTTCCGGTCTTCGGGAAGGCGCTGGAAACGGCTTTGCCCGAAGGCACCGCGCCGCAACTGGATCACGCCGGCCAGCCCGACGGCAACCAGCACGGCACCGAGAAACACCTTGCCGAAACCGATATGAACGAACAGCCAGACCGTATGGTAAGTCGCCGGCAGATGCCCCTCGCCGGGGCTGGTCATCAGCAGCCAGCCCATCATCAGGAAGAGGATAGGCATAACCAGCGCGCCGCTTGGGCGGATCGCCGGCATGCGCCAATAGGCAATGATGAAGGCCAGCATCAGACTCCAGACGTTGCTCGACAGGATCTCGAACATCGTCACGAAAGGCCCGTGCCCAAGCCGGTCCCAACGCAACACGATGGAGACCGTGTGCAGAACAAAACCAGCCAGCATGAGCAAGAGCACGCTGCGCTCGGGTTGCTTTTTCAGCACCACGCCAAAAATTGCCACGCTGCCGGCGACAACATAGACCACCAGCGCAATCCAGAGAAATTTCAGTTCATCCATACAATCATTCATTCCACGGGCGCGCGGCAAATTTGCGCCAGAAGTGCCAGCCAAGTGAAGCCACCGCCAGCAGTGATGCCGACAGTAGCCAGGGAATCGTCCAGTCTGAAAAAACGGTATAGCCCATCCAGGTGCGCAAACCCTGATACTGCAAACGCCCTTCGGGAAGCGTGACGCTTTGCCCGGGAAGCAGTTCCCAGCGTTGCTGCCCGACACGCATCACCAGTTTGTGCTTTTCCGGCAGACGAAACGTCGACGGTTTATCCGGATCAAGAATGACTTCATCAAACTGCAGCATCGTCCATGCCGCTATCTGCGTACCCGGCAACACCCAGTCAAGCGCCTGACGATATTCATGAATCGGATAGGCCGGCAGATTAACTGTACCGAGCAAAGGCGCGCCTGGCGCAGCAATGGGATACCACAGAAAAACCGGCGCAAACCCTTTGTTGAAACTGGTGTAAAACCGATAGCCATCAAGAATCATCGGGGTGTTGTCGCCAATAATCGCATTTTGCGACAGACCATTCGCATCACGATAGCGCACCTTGTTTTGCGTTGCTCCACGCCGCACACCCGGTGCGTAATCAATCGCAAATCCGTCATTGATGAAATGCACCTGTGCCAGCCGGTTGCGGTGCCACGGGCCGGACTCTTCTTTGGTCAATACGCCGTCAAATTCCTGCTCATCAACGAGTTCCAACTGGCCTTTCAGGTAGGTCATGCGACCGGTGGCAACCAGCAGGATGATCGACAGCAAGGCAAGATGGAACATCAACAAGGGCAGTTGCCGGCGAAACACCGCATTGCTGGCTATCGCTGCCAGCAGGTTGAACGCACACAGCACCAGCGGCAACACCAGCGGCCAGATAGTTTTGGTTTCGCTCTGGTAGGCGACGACGATGCCTGCGCCGAGGGCGACAAGAATAATCAGCGTCAGCTTCAGTGAGCCCAGCAATTGCACCACTTTGCCCGCGAGCGAAACTTGTTCGCTAGTTCCAGCGTTACTCATCGGCGAATACTTACGGCGGACTCTTGCAATTTTCGTTGGAGTCGCGCATCCAGTCCCTGCCGCTCGACCCGTTACCCGGTGCGCCCTTGGAACCGCAGTCGGTATCGGTCCAGTTGCCGCTGGCCTTGAAGTTCCTTACCTTCAGTATGGCGTTCATGTAGTAAGGGCCCTGGTTGTAAGCGGCTGTCGTGCTGTTGCGCACCTGCGTTCCGGCAGCCTGCCCCACCTCTGCACCAACATCGTTCAAATTAACCAGCAGCGCCTTGTTTTTCCAGCCATGCGGCACGGCCACGTGACACCAGCTGCAGCGCATCTTGCCGATCTTGTCGGCATGGTAAGAATGCAAATTACTGTCCTTGCTGCCGCCAAAGCCACTGCTGCCGCCGCCCCTGGTCGCGTAAAGCGTGTAGGAGTGGCATTTGAAACAGAGACCGGTTGCCGAGTCGCCATTACCGGTAGTACTTGCCCAACTGCCTTTCAGAATAAAATCATTGGTCGAGCCGTGCGGTCCCCACGGGCTGCCATTCTCACCCCCGGCGGGTATCACGGTTGCCGCCGCCGTGCTGGAGCCATGGCAATCCGTGCAATACATGGTCTGCGTACCCACCGCGTTGCGCCACGGGTAATTCCAGTTGTTGGCGTTGGCGTTGCGAATCGCCGGCGTACGCCCGGTGCTGTCCATCACCGGATGCCAACCGCGATGGTTGTTGGTCGAATAAGCTGCTGCTGCACCACTGTCGGCAGTCGTCAGTTCCCCCTTGTGCGCTGCCGGTGCCTGAAACTCCTTCGCCTGATTGGTGTATTGCGTCAGGTTGTTGGTATTACTCGGTGTGCCGCCGGTAAAGCTGCCCAGATTCGGCCGGTTGCCCGTGGGGTAGGCGTTGTTGTCCGAGTAACCGTAATCGGAATGGCACTTCAGGCAAATCTGGTACTCGCGTGTCACGTAGGTTGAACCGACTGCAGTACTTGTACTTGAGCCTGGATCTCCCCGTTTGACGACGTAGCTTGATGGCTGCGAGTGGAACGAGGCCGATGAATAGGTCGGCTCAACGCCGAAAGTGCCGCGCAGAACGCCTGAAATAATATTGGAATGCGTCGTGCCGGCATCGTCGGTATGCTTATGGGTGCCCGAAGTATCGGGCGTCCCGGAAAATGTACCGCCGCCGGCAGTTCCCCGGAAATCCTTGAACTTCACCACGCGATGAGGATTATGACAGTCCGTACATTCAGCATGCCGGTTGATCAGGTTGCCAACACCAAGCAGCGCCCGCTGCTCGATAAAATCCTTGCCGCACCGGTTGGTGGTATTCGAACAATCAACAAAGGATCCATCGCTAAAACTGCCGCCGATGTCGTGCTTCTCGCTGCCCGCCGGCTGATTGGCCGAAGTAATTGGCATGCGTCGCGTACCAAGCGTGAAATCGTCCTTGATATTCGGCACGGTGGTGGTCGGCGTGACGATGCTGCTCACCGCGCTGCTGTGACATTGATAACAGGTTTCCTCGATCGCCGACGAACCACCGGCCTTTGGCGTCCCCGCACCATCGGTACCCTCACGCAGCAACCTGCGTGAGCCCGGTATGGTGTGCGT
>JBIJCY010000362.1:0-3251 GCA_044344385.1 Rhodocyclaceae bacterium
GTTCATTCACTGCGCCACTCAAGTTTCCCGGGGAGCCTCCGTTAACACCAATAATTCAGTCAGTTAGAGAAATATTTAGCGAGGCTGCGAAATGATGATCCCGGCGGAAGCGACTCTCTTTGTGGAAAACAGCGCAGGCAGATCCAGCGACAACAGGAAAACGGCGCCCGTCCGTTACGCGAGCGAAACCGGCTATGAAAGCTCGCACTCGGCGTCGGACGAGGCCCAGGATGAACGCAGCCACGAACGTCGTCTGTACGACAACGATGATGCCATTTTTGAACAAGAGCACGCTGAGCCGCAGGGCGAACGCCGCCATGGAGAACGGCGGCATGAAAACAAACCCGTGTTGCTCGACACGCGCTTGCGGCAAGTTCTTCGCCGAAAAATAGACACTTCGGGAATCAGCCTGAAAATTTGATTCCCGTCAGGATTCGATGACGGATTCTGTGATTCTGTGATTCTGTGATTCTGTGATTCTGTGATTCTGTGATTCTGTGATTCTGTGATTCCGTGATTCCGTCAGACAAGCCGTCTCAGATAACGACGGTGGGTGCTTCGCCTTCAGTACGAACTTCGACGCGACCGATCTCAACCGCTTTCTCGCCGGCATCGTTAAGAAGTTGAAGTGCCTGGACGACATTTTCGCGCGCCACCACCACAACCATACCGATTCCGCAATTGAAGACGCGGTGCATTTCGCTCTCGGCAACATTACCTTCGCGCTGCAGCCAGTCGAACAGCTTCGGGCGGTTCCATCGGAATTGTTCAATCACTGCCTTGACACCCTCCGGCAGCACGCGCGGCACGTTCTCTGTCAGGCCGCCACCGGTGATGTGCGCCATACCTTTGACCGGCAGCGCGGCCATCAGCGCGAGTAGCGGTTTCACGTAGATACGCGTCGGCGCCATGATCGCGTCGGCCAGTGTTCGGGTTTGCGTACCCTCGCCGTCAAAAGCTGCTTCAAGATCCGGCTTCGAGCGCGCGATGATCTTGCGCACCAGCGAGTAACCGTTCGAGTGGGCGCCAGAAGAAGGCAGGCCAAGCACTACGTCACCCGGAACAATGGTCGAACCGCTGATGATCTTCGATTTTTCGACGACGCCGACGGCAAAGCCGGCCAGATCGTATTCGCCGTCAGGATACATCCCGGGCATTTCAGCCGTTTCGCCGCCGATCAGCGCACAGCCTGAATATTCGCAACCCTGCGCGATGCCTTTGACGACATCGGCTGCGGTATCGACGTCAAGCTTGCCACAGGCAAAGTAATCGAGGAAAAACAGCGGCTCGGCGCCCTGCACCAGAATATCGTTGACGCTCATGGCCACCAGATCAATGCCCACCGTGGCGTGCCGCTTGAGTTCAAAAGCCAGCTTGAGCTTGGTGCCAACACCATCGGTGCCGGAAACAAGGACCGGTTCCTTATAGCGCTTGGGCACCTCGAACATTGCGCCAAAGCCCCCAATGCCAGCGAGAACACCCTCACGCATGGTTTTTCTGGCGAGAGGCTTGATGCGTTCGACGAGTTCGTCACCGGCGTCCATATCGACACCGGCGTCGCGGTAAGAGAGAGATTCCTGGGTCATCTTGTGGGTCATCCCGAACGAGGCTGGCATGCTACTCAGCGGCAACAAGCGCTGTTTCGCAGGCGAAAACCCGAATTTTATCTGAAATGTCACTGGCGCGTGCTGCGAGCACAGCGGACACGTCGTTCAAACCATAGAAAACGGGGCGGTACGCCCTGTAGCGCGTACCGCCCCGCTTTTTACTACCGCAAAGCCCGAATCAGCTGCGCGTCGGCGTTGCCGCCACACCTGAATCAACCGCACGCGCCACTGCCAGATGCGCTTCCTGCAGGTCAAGAACGCCTTCCGGCTCATCGGCCTCGGCGGGCGTTTCATTATTCAGGTGCTGATGCAATTGCTTTTCATCCAGCTCGCCACACCATTTACCAACCACCACGGTGGCGACACCATTGCCGATCAGGTTGGTCAAGGCACGGGCTTCCGACATGAAACGGTCGATGCCGAGAATCAGCGCCAGACCGGCAACCGGCAGCCCGCCAACGGCAGACAAAGTAGCCGCCAGTACGATGAAGCCGCTCCCGGTAACGCCTGCCGCGCCTTTTGATGTCAGCAGCAGCACCAGCAACAGAGTGATCTGCTGGGTCAGCGTCATCGGCGTATTGGTTGCCTGGGCAATAAATACCGCCGCCATCGTCAGATAGATCGACGTGCCGTCAAGGTTGAATGAATAGCCGGTCGGGATCACCAAACCCACCGTCGATTTCTTGACGCCGAGATTCTCCATCTTGGCCATCATGCGCGGCAGCACCGACTCCGAGGACGACGTGCCGAGGACGATGAACAGCTCTTCCTTGATGTATTTGATGAACTTCCAGATCGAAAATCCGTGCACTCTGGCGATCGTACCCAGCACGCCAAAGATGAACAGCAGGCAGGTGACATAGAACGTCGCCATCAACATGCCGAGCTGCGCCAGCGACCCCAGCCCGTGCTTGCCGATGGTGAAGGCCATCGCGCCAAACGCGCCGATCGGAGCGACCTTCATGATGAAGCCGACAATCGTGAACAACACGTGCGAGAATTTTTCAATGAAGTCAAAAATCATCGTGCCGCGCCCGCCAAAGCGATGCAGCGCAAAGCCGAACATCACCGAGAACAGCAGCACCTGCAGGATCTCACCCTTGGCAAAGGCATCGACCACGCTGCTCGGGATGACGTTGAGCAGGAAGTCGGTCGTACTCTGCATTTTGCCCGGTGCGGTGTAGGCGGCGATCGATTTGGTGTCAAGCGAGGCCGGGTCAATGTTCATGCCGTTACCTGGGCCGACCAGATTGACGATGACCAGACCGACGATCAGCGCAATGGTACTGACCACTTCAAAATAGAGCAGCGCCAGACCACCCGTCTTGCCGACCTTCTTCATGTCCTCCATGCCGGCAATGCCGACAACCACGGTACAGAAAATGATTGGTGCGATGATCATCTTGATCAGCTTGATGAAGCCATCGCCCAGCGGCTTCATGGCGGCACCGGTTTCCGGCAGAAAATGCCCGAGTAGCACCCCTAAGGTGATGGCGGTAATCACCTGAAAATAGAGCGATTTATAGATCGGCTTGGCGTTGGTCATCGTAGTTTCCCAAAAAATATTCGTTTCGCACGGTCTCCCCGGAAAAACACGATCTGACGCAGCTGAGGAGTTGCGGCATCATCGAAGGAATCGAATAC
>JBIJCY010000363.1:0-3231 GCA_044344385.1 Rhodocyclaceae bacterium
CACTGTAAACGCCATGCGAGGCGCTGGTGAGTACGCCGGCATGGATGTCGGTGGCGAAAACCTTGATGTTGCCGCTAAAGCCAAAGCGGCTCGCCGCATCGAGTGCCAGCATGGCCAGTGTGTAGGCCTCTTCGCCGCTGGCGCAACCGGCCGACCATAGGCGCAGATCGTCGCTCGGATCCCGGCCGCGCAGCAGATCCGGGAAAACCTCATCGGCCAGCAACGTGAAAACAGGCTGGTCGCGGAAAAACTCGGTGACGTTGATCAGCAGATCCTGGCAAAGTGACTCGCGTTCTGCTTCGTCTTCGGTAATTCTTGTGCAATACGTTACCGCGTTTTCGCTGCGCGCCAGAGCCATGCGCTGGCGAATGCGTCGCGTGAGGGTGCTGGTTTTGTAGCCGGAAAAATCGACTGCGCAGCGGCGGCGCAGAATGTCGACAATCGCGCCGAGTTCCGGGAGCAGGTCGTCGTTGCCGGGGGCTTCTTCCCACTGGCCGATGCTTTCTGTGGCTGCGTCTTCTGTTTCCATCCGGTGATTATGGCCATCGCCTAGCCGGCTGACAAGCGTGTTTGCCTAAACGCGCAGAGCAATCAGCGGCACCGTCATTTCATCGGCGCTGATGCCGGCGTGCACGCCAAGCATGGCGTAGCGTTTTTCTCCCGGTAGCCAGTCCTTGATCGTCCAGTTGTCCTTCATCACCAGCGTGTAGTCGCCAACGCGTGAGGCGAGGCGTGAATGATAAGGCGGCGGGCCGAACCAGCCGGCCGCGATCAGCTCGCTGCTGCGGCGCAGATCGACGCAGTGGGCAAGATGTTGCTGGATATAGGCTTCGAAGGCGCTGTGATTGTTTTCGTTAACGTAACAGTAGGCGGCGCGTCTTTCGCCACACAGTGGGCGGGTGAGCAGTGCGGCGAGTTGCGGGTGATCGTCGAGGCTGATCACGCGGTCTGGCGGTGAGTCGATGAAGCCGTGATCGGCGGTGGCGATCAGCCAGCTGTCGCTGCCGTTTACATCGCGCAGAAACTCGCCGAAGACGGCATCGAGGGCCGCCAGCGTGTGTTGCGCCTGTTTGCTGTCGGTGCCGTAACGGTGTGAGTGTGTGTCGAGATCGGGATAATAGGCGTAAATGAAACGCGGCGTTTTCTCTTCGCTCAGCAGGTTGCTGAGGCGTGAAAACATCTCGGGCATCGTTTCGTAGGCGATGCTGCGTGCCCCGCGCGAATGCCAGGCGTTGAAGGGGCTGCCGGCGATGCTTTTGGGTGCTAGCGCCCAGCACTCACGGTCGAGTTGCTGGAACAGCGAGGCGTGCTCGAAGAGGCGCGGCGGAAGCGCTTCCGGCAGCATTTTCGCCGCTTCGCAGCGTGGTGTCAGCGGCAGGATGGACAGCGTCTGATCGATCTCTTCAAGGTGCATGTGCCAGCCGGTGAGGCCGTGTTGCGACGGCGCAAGGCCGGTCATGAAGGTGGTGATGGCGCTCGCTGTTGTCGAGGGAAAAACCGAAGTCATCGTGCCGATGGCGTACCGCTGCAAATTAGGACACGCCGGGTGTCTGGCCAGCGTGCGCTGGCCGAGGCCGTCAATGACCAGCAGAACGATGTGGCGTGCTGCACAAAGCTGTGAAGCGGGCAGTTCGCGCAGTTGCGGATAGCGTGCCTCAGTGCTGCCGGAGGCCGTGGCGATGCTCTGCATCAGATTGATGATGCTGTCGCCGTGGTTGAAACTGAATTCCCGAGAACGATTGTACGTCAACGAAAAAGGGGGCTTGCGCCCCCTTCGGATGATTCAAGCAGCCAGTGAATTACTTGGCGACTTTTTTCTGCGTATCGAGACGGAACTTGACGTAGGAACCCGGGGCATCCTCGAGCACCTTCAGCGCGCCGGAACCCGGCTTGCGCGCGGGTACCTTCTTGTCACCGTTGGTCTGGCCGGTAACCCATTCCTGCCAGTCGGTCCACCACGAACCCGGGTTGTGCGTCGCGCCTTCGAGGAAAACGTCGGCATCTTCCGATAGCTCGTCGTTGGTCCAGTAGCCGTATTTGTTGGCCGATGGTGGATTGACGATGCCGGCAATATGGCCCGAGCCGCCGAGGACGAACTTGACCGGGCCGCTGGGCAGCTGAGCGCCCATGTAGGTGCTCTTCCACGGGGCGATGTGGTCTTCGATCGTCGAGATGAAGTAGCACGGGGTCTTGACCTTGGTGATGTCGATCTTGACGCCGGCCAGTTCGATGCCGCCGGGTTCGCGCAGCTTGTTGCCGAGGTACATGTTGCGCAGGTAGAAGCTGTGCATCGTCGCCGGCATGCGCGTCGAATCCGAGTTCCAGTAGAGCAGATCGAAGGGGAAGGGGTCTTTGCCCATCAGGTAGTTGTTCACCACGAAGGACCAGATCAGGTCGTTGGCACGCAGCATATTGAAGGTGCCGGCCATTTCCGAGCCTTCGAGGAAGCCCTGTTCGGCCATCCGCTTTTCGACGCCGGCGACTGCGCCTTCGTCAAGGAAGATGCCCAGTTCGCCGGGCTGCGAAAAGTCGATCAGCGCGGTGAAGAAGGTGGCCGAAGCAACGCGCTTGTCTTTCTTGACCGCCATGTAGGCCAGCGTCGACATCAGCAGCGTACCGCCGAGGCAGTAGCCGGCCATGTTGATTTCCTTCTCGCCGGTCGCCTTTTCGACGGCGTCGATGGCAGCCATCGAGCCTTCGAGCAGGTAGTCCTCGAAATTCTTGTGCGAGAGATTTTCGTCCGGATTGACCCACGACATGATGAAGGTGGTGTGACCCTGATCGGTGGCCCACTTGACGTAGGAGTTCTTCTCGCGCAGGTCGAGAATGTAGAATTTGTTGATCCATGGCGGGATGATCAGCAGCGGTTTCTTGAACTGATCCTTGGTCGTCGGATCATATTGGATCAGCTGGATCATCTCGTTCTGGAAGACCACTTTGCCTGGCGTCGTGGCAACGTTCTTGCCAAGTTCGAAGGCTTCGGTGTCAGTCATGCGGATGCGCAGCTTGCCGTCACCGGCTTCCATGTCATGCAGCAGATTGTTGAAACCCTTGACCAGGTTTTGCCCGTGGCTCTTGACGGTCTCGCGGAAGACTTCCGGATTGGTCAGCGCAAAATTGGTTGGCGACAGTGCGTCGATGTACTGGCGCGTGAAAAAGTTGACCTTGGTCTGCGTCACTTCGTCGAGGCCTTCGGCTTCGGCGACGGTGTCATGCATGTGGCGCGCGGTG
>JBIJCY010000068.1:0-11438 GCA_044344385.1 Rhodocyclaceae bacterium
TGTTGCCATCGAGCGGCACAATGCTTTGGTATGGCTCACGCATCGACGGCAGATCGAGCGACAGCAGCAACTGGCCGTGCCCGAGCAGTTCGGGTGCCGGCCCGGCTTCGACCTGCGCTGCGCAATGCGCCATGCCGCGAATGTGCAGACGTTCGTTGCAGTCGATCACGAGCAGGGAGACCGGGCCGCTGCCACGTAGCTGAACCGTCAGACGCCCCGGTTGTTTGAGATTGCTGCCAAGGAGTAGCGTCGTCGCGCTCATTTCGCCAAGCAGTTGGGCGACTGCTGCGGGGTAGTTGCGGCCGGCCAGCAACTGCTGCCACACGGGGCCGATACGAACGACTGAACCACGGATATCGAGGTCGTCGAGCAGGAAAGGCTGTACGTAGTCGTTCATTATCTTGTTTCAAATTCTGCTTTGTAGCGGTCGATATCGAAGCCGATCAGCAGCGATCTTCCGCTATCGGCCACGGGTCGCTTGATCAGGCTTGGATACTCGGCCATCAGCGTCAATGCTTTCGCCTCGTCGACATCCGTGCGTTGTTCGTCGCTGAGTTTCTTCCACATCAGGCCGCGTGTATTGAGCAGCGTTTTCCAGCCGGCGCGGCGGTTCCAATCGGGCAGGTGAGATGCTGCAACGCCTGTCTTTTTGTAATCAACGAATTCGTAGGCCACACCATGCGTGTCCAGCCAGTTGAAGGCTTTCTTCATCGTGTCGCAGTTCTTGATGCCGTATATCCTGAGCATGCTATTGTCTTGAAAAATGGGGCGCAGAAAAAGCGTTGTTACGCGCGTTATTTGACCAGTTTGCTCATGAACGCTTCAATGTAGGCTGGGCGGATCGGCTTGACGATATAGCCCTTTGCGCCATGAGACGTGGCTCTCTCTACAAGTTCGCGTGTGGCACTTCCCGTCACCATGACCACAGCCGTTTTCGGACTTGCTTTTCTGATCAAGGGGAGCGCATCAAGGCCGGACAGGATCGGCATCTCGACGTCGAGACAGAGCACTCCGGGACGGTGCGTTGTTGCTGCCTTTACTGCCTCTTCACCATTGCCGACCGATTGGACGATCTTGAACCCCAATTCGGTCAGCAGGCCCTTGAGCAGAAAACGGATCGATCCGTTATCGTCGGCAATGACGACACTGCGCGGGTTGAAGGGGAGGTTGGCCTGTTCGGGCGCCGGATCCTCCGGCAACTGACTTGCACGTTCATTCGCCGCGGTCGCTTTTTGCCGGGTGCTCCAGACGAGCTCAATTTCCTTGAGAATCTGGGCCTGCCCGAAAGGCTTGCGGATGAAACCGGCGGCACCGGCGTCGGCGGCCATTTGTTCGACGGCGGTGTCGTCCGATCCGGTCATGAACAGAACGTCGATTTGCGGGGCTGACTCGTGAATTTCGCGCAGTATTTCCAGGCCGTCGCGGCCGGGGAGCTGGTAGTCGAGGCAGACGATATCGGGAGATTTCTGGCGTATGGTTTCCATGATTGCGCTGCCGTCTTCCAGAGCGCCGACCACCTCGTAACCTTTATCACTCAGCAATGCGGTCAGTAAAGCCCGGATCGATGCTTCATCATCAATAATCAGAACTCGCATGGTGTCTCCCTGTCAGTAGTCGTGTGCCAGTCTGCTCAGCGCCTGAGATTGGCGAAGGCGCTGGCCATGGCGCCGGCCGGCTCGGGCTGGCGTTCTTCACGCTGTCTGGCCTTGGCCGACAGCGGGGAAGGGGCGCCGCCCGTTCTCGGTGTCGCCGGAATTTCGTCGGTAAGACGCATGGTGAGCGCAATCCGTTTTCGCGGCAAGTCGACCTCAAGCACCTTGACCTTGACCACATCGCCGGCCTTGACGACTTCGCGCGGGTCCTTGACGAATTTGTTGGAAAGCATCGAGATGTGCACCAGGCCATCCTGATGCACGCCGATGTCGACGAAGGCGCCGAAGTTGGCCACATTGGTGACAACGCCTTCAAGCAGCATTCCCGGTTGCAGATCCTTGACGTCTTCAATGCCGTCCTTGAAAACCGCCGCTTTGAATTCCGGGCGCGGGTCGCGGCCTGGTTTTTCGAGTTCTTTCAGCACGTCCTGCACAGTCGGCAGGCCGAATTTCTCGTCGGTGTATTTGGTCGGTGTCAGCGCCTTGACTAGACGTGAATCGCCGATCACGTCGCGGATGCCTTTCTTGATGTCGGCAAGGATGCGTTCGACGAGCGGGTAGGCCTCCGGGTGGACGGATGACGCATCGAGCGGATTGTCGCTGCCGTTGATGCGCAGGAAGCCGGCGGCCTGTTCGAAGGTCTTGTCGCCAAGGCGCGGCACCTCGCGCAGCGCCTGACGGTTGCGGAAGGCGCCATGCTTGTCGCGGTGCGTCACGATGTTGGCGGCGAGCGTCGTGTTGAGGCCGGAAACGCGGGTGAGCAGCGGGATCGATGCGGTATTTACGTCGACGCCGACGGCATTGACGCAGTCCTCGACGACCGCGTCGAGTGCCTTGGCCAGTTTGCTCTGGCTGACGTCGTGCTGGTACTGGCCGACGCCGATCGACTTCGGATCAATTTTCACCAGTTCGGCAAGCGGATCCTGCAGCCGGCGGGCAATCGATACGGCGCCGCGCAAGCTGACGTCGAGTTCGGGGAATTCGCGCGAGGCGTATTCCGAGGCCGAGTAGACCGAGGCACCGGCTTCGGAGACGACAATCTTGCTCATGTGCAGTTCGGGCTGCAGCTTGATCAGGTCGCCGGCGAGCTTGTCGGTTTCGCGCGATGCGGTGCCGTTGCCGATGCTGATCAGATCGACGCTGTGCTGGCGCGCCAGCTGGGCCAGCGTGTGCAGCGCGCCGTCCCAGTCGCGACGCGGCTCGTGCGGGTAAATGGTGGCGGTGTCGAGCAGCTTGCCGGTGGCGTCGACCACGGCGACCTTGACGCCGGTGCGCAGGCCGGGATCGAGGCCCATGGTGGCGCGCTGACCGGCTGGTGCGGCGAGCAGCAGATCGTGCAGGTTGGAGCCGAAAACGCGGATCGCCTCTTCTTCGGAGCGCTCGCGCAGGGCGTTCATCAACTCCAGTTCAAGATGCAGGAAAATCTTGATGCGCCAGGTCCAGCGCACCGTGTCGGCCAGCCATTTGTCGGCCGCGCGGCCCTGATCGGCGATGCCGAAGCGTTTGGCGATACGTCCTTCGCAGGGGTTGTGACCCGGCGGGCGATTGGCTTCGTCGAGTTCAGTATCGAGCAGCAGGGCGATTTGAAGCATGCCTTCGTTACGCCCGCGCAACAGCGCCAGTGCGCGGTGTGACGGGATGGCGCGGATCGCTTCCGAGTAGTCGAAATAATCGCGGAACTTTGCGCCGTCGGTTTCCTTGCCGGCGATGACGGTTGATTTGACAATGCCGTGTTCATCCAGATACTCGCGCAGGCCGCCGAGTAGCGCGGCGTCTTCGGCAAATTGCTCCATCAGGATCTGGCGGGCGCCGTCGAGCACGCTCTTGATGTCGGCAAAGCCGGCTTCGGCGTTGAGATAGGCGGCGGCTTCATCTTCCGGCGAGCGCGTCGGGTCGGCGAGTAGTGCCTCGGCGAGCGGCGCAATACCGGCTTCGCGGGCAATTTGTGCCTTGGTGCGGCGTTTCTGCTTATAGGGCAGGTAGAGGTCTTCGAGACGCTGTTTGGTCGCGGCCAGGGCGATTTCAGCGGCCAGTTCGGGGGTCAGTTTGCCCTGTTCCTCAATCGAGGCGAGGATGGCGCCGCGCCGGTCTTCCAGCTCGCGCAGGTAGATCAGGCGTTCATCGAGCAGGCGTAGCTGGATGTCGTCGAGGCCGCCGGTAACTTCCTTACGGTAGCGGGCGATAAAGGGCACGGTGGCACCTTCGCCGAGCAGCGCGACGGTAGCCACGACTTGTTGTGGGCGGCAGCCGATTTCTTCAGCAATTTGTTGGGCAATACGGTGTTCAATCGAAGGCAGCATCAGGGTTCGCGGTGAGTGAGGGGGGAGCTAAAAACCTCACCGCAAAGGCGCAAAGGCGCGAAGATCGCAAAGTATACAAAGGGTTATCTCGCACTTTCTATTCACCCTTTGGGTGATTGATGCTTGCAGCGAAAAACAGAGTTAACTCTTTGATTTGCTTTGCGAAACTTTGCGTTCTTTGCGCCTTTGCGGTGAATGACTGAGTTTTTCAGGTTTGAAAAAGAGCGCGAACTATGCAGAATCGGCCGGGAAAACTCAAGCGGGAAGATTGGTCCGGCTTTCGGGGCGACTGTTCGGGTTATCCATTCCGGCCGCGTTCAGCGAGCCATTTGCCGAAAGATTCTGCATTCAGTGGGCGCGAGTAGAGGAATCCTTGCGCCAATTCGCAGCCAATGTCGCGCAGCATCTGGATCTGCGCCGGGGTCTCAGCACCTTCAGCAATGACTGAGAGGCCGAGGGATTGGCCAAGCTTGACGACCATGTCGGCAATCGTCGCACCACCGCTGCCGCTGGTTTCCATGTCGCGGATGAAGCTGCGGTCGATCTTCAGGCGGTTGATCGGCAAGCGATGGAGGTAGGAGAGTGAGGAAAACCCGGTACCAAAATCATCCACCGCGATTTCCATGCCGAGCGCCCGCAATTCAGTCAAGGTCGAGATGACCGTCTCGGGGTCGAACATGGCAACGCCTTCGGTGATTTCCAGTTCGATGCGTTGTGCCGGCACCTGCAGTTCTTCGATGATGTTTTGCAGGCGGCTGGCGAAGCGGGGGTCGCGAAACTGGGTGGGTGATACGTTGATCGCCATACGCAGCTGCGGCAGGCCGGCGGCATCCCAGGCCATCAGTTGGGCAATGGCGGTACGGAAAACCCATTCGCCGAGTTCGATAATCAGGCCGGAAGATTCGGCGAGCGGGATGAACTGGTCGGGAGGAATGCTGCGCCCGTCATCCGTTGTCCAGCGGACGAGCGCTTCGGCACCGATCACTTTGCTGTTGGCGAGATCAATTTGTGGCTGGTAGTGCACCTCCATGCTGTGCTTTTCCGTGACCGCAATACGTAACTTGTGGATCAGATCGAGTCGCCCCCAGGTTGCCTCGGTCATATCGTGGGTATAGTACTGCCAGCGTCCGCGATGTTCTTTCTTGGCGCGATTCAGGGCGATGTTGGTGGTTTTTAGCAGGTCAAGACCGCTGCCCGCTTCGTCGACGAGGCGGGTCAGGCCGATGGTGACGTGGATTGGCAGGCGGTAATCATTGACCGCAATCGGTTCGTCAAATAGCGCCAGCAGGGTTGCCGGATCAAGCTCGGCGTCGGGCGCCAACAGTCCGAATACGTCACTGCCAATGCGTGCCAGCGTATGCTGGCTGCCGAGTGCTGCGGCCAGGCGGGAGGCGACAGCCAGCAACAGCGTGTCGCCCTTCTGGTGACCCAGTGCGTCGTTGACTTCGGAAAAGTGGTCGATGTCGAGCAGAGCGACGGTCCATTCCAGTTCGCCGCGCAGGCGATGGGTATCGATCAGTTCGATGAAGCCCTTGCGATTGGGCAGATGGGTCAAGGGGTCGGAGAAGGCGAGGAATTTCAGTTCGTCAAACAGGGTGACGTTTTTCAGGCCGATTGCGATGTTTGCGCAAAAAACTTCGAGCAGTTGTCGGTCGGTTTCCGATAGTGGTTCATGCGTGGCAAGGAATGCTGCAGCGTTACGTCCCTCATCGCCGGTGAAATAGAGCGCTGTCGCATTGTTTTTATAGAAATTACGTTTCTCGGCCAGGCAATGTCGAATGCTGGAAATGATTGCCGGGTCATCAATTTCTTCGAGTGAATGATTGATTAGATGGCTATATTTTCCAGTGGCCCCAACGATCATCAGCGGTTGCGGGTTTTCGCTGCCCGCCAAGTGTGAATCCCTGGCGCAGAGTAGTCCATCGGGAGTCAGGCCAAGCAGGGCGAAGAGTTGGGTCAGCACGCCTTGGGCGAAATCGGATAAGGCGTGTTGCGAAAAAAGATCGGCTGCGGAATTGACGATCAGCGTCAGGCCACGTCGCCCGGCCATGACGGTACGAATCTGTTCGTAAGAGCGAATAGCGGTCGTCAACGTTGTGAGCAGACGGATCTGGGTGAGTTCGGATTTTGTCTTGTAGTCGTTGATGTCGTAGTCGCGAATGACGCTCAACTCGGGGGCATAACCCGGCTGGCCGGTCCGCAGGACGATGCGCAGTTCTTTCATGCCGAGATCGTTGCGAATCGTCTTCACCAGATCAAGCCCGGCGCTCTCGTTCTCCATGACGACATCCAGCAGCGCAACAGCAATGTTTTTTTCCCGGCGCAGGATACCCAGCGCCTCGGCGGCTGTATAAGCATGCAGAAACTGCAGCGGGCGTTTGTCGATCTGGAAGTCGTGCAGGGCAAACAGCGTGGCGTTGTGCACTTCGCGGTCGTCATCGACGATCAGGATGCGCCAGTGTTTTCTCGCCTTGACCCGAGCTTCATCCGTTTCGGCGGAGTCGTCGATAATGTCGAGTTGTTCTTCGTCGAGAACTGGCTTTTTCCCGGTCACGCGCTATTCTCCGTTGCGCCGCGTGGCGCCTTGATGGGTATTGTAAGGGTGAATGTTGTTCCTTTGTCGGGATTGCTGACAACGTCCAGTTTTCCGCCAAGTGCGCCGAAAACGATGTTGTGCACGATGTTTAGCCCCAGTCCGCTGCCCCCTTTGCCGAGCTTTGTGGTGAAGAACGGGTCGAAAATATGTTTCTGGTTTTTTTCCGGGATGCCGATTCCATCGTCACTGAAACAAATTTCAACCTGGTCGCCGGCAATGGCACACGTGCTGATTCGCATGCAGCCTTCGCTTCGCCCTTCGAAGGCGTGATGTACTGAATTGGTGATGAAATTCGTGATGACCTGTCCGAGCGGGCCGGGGTAGCTGTCGAGGATCAGGTTTTCGGTCAGAGCGAGGTCGATACGATAGGGCGTTTTTTTGGTCATCGGCGAGAGCGTGGAAATCACCTCTTCAATGACCGTGCGCAAATCGAACGGGCGACGCTGATCGCTGGTCTGATCGATAGCCACTTGTTTGAAGCTGGCGACCAGGTCGCGCGCGCGCTCCAGGTTGCGTAGCAGTAGGTCGCTTGCCGTCCGGGCGCCCTCGACGTAGTCATTGAGAATTGAGCGCTTGATTGCTCCGCCATGGACCGTTTCTGAAAATTGTCGTGTGCGCTCAAACAGTGAACTGGCCACCGTCACACCGTTGCCGATCGGGGTATTGAGCTCATGAGCGATGCCGGCCACCAGTGAGCCGAGTGCGGCGAGTTTTTCACTGCGGATCAGTTCGGTCTGCGCGGCTTTCAAGGACGTCAGTGCATCTGCCAATTCGTTGTTTGATTCCTCCAGTGCTGCTGTGCGCTCAGTGACACGCAATTCCAGCGACTCGTTCAGCTGTTCGATATGCTTTTGCGTTTCAAGTTGTTCTGTGACGTCACGTACCACACCGAGAAAGCAAAGCTGCCCGCCTACCTCGATGGTCGATGCGTTGAGCAGGCAACTACGCTGTTCGCCGGATTTCAGGCCGATTCGGCAGGGGTAGTCGCGCACAAAGCCTTGTGCCTGCAAGATGCTAACGATGCTTTCCCGTTCTTTCGAGTGTGGCCAGATGCGCAGATCGATTGATGTTTTGCCGATGGCTTCTTCTCGCGTCCAGCCGGTCATGCGTTCGAAGGCTTCATTCACTTCGAGAATACGTCCCGTGTCGAGATAGCTGATCGTGATGTAGTCGAGACTGGCATGAAAAGCACCTGAGAATTTGGCTTCGGAACTGCGTAAGGCCGCCTCAGCTTCCTTTAGCGCACTGATCTCGCGCCCCTCAACGATGAGGGTGGTCACTGTTCCCGATTCGTCGCGCACCGGTTTGATGGAAAAGTCGATGGTGTGCAACCGACCATTTGCATCGAGATGGGTGGTTTCGGCACGCACCAGTTCCCCCTTGATAGCTGTGCTGATGGCGCCTTGCAACCACAGTTTTTGCGCGGCATCGTGCTGCCACCAGGGGCCTTCCCAGAAGGGGCGGTGGAGTACGGATTCAGCGGCGCTGTGGCTGAAATCAAGCGCCGTCTGATTGGCCTCGATCAGCGTGCCATCGAGCGACAGGACGCCGATCAACTCGAAAGCCTGGTCAAAAACGACGCGGAATTTTCGTTCGCTTTCGGCCTGTGCTTCAAGGGCGCGTATGCGCTCGAGCTCAATTCGACGTTGTTCGCTGACGTCGGTAATGACCGAAATAAGATAATGCTTATCGTTGATTTCGAAGAGGCGACCGGAATATTCGGTCACAAACATTTCACCGTTTTTTCGGCGAAGAAACAGTTCGAGCTGGCGAATTTCACCCTCAACAGCAAGCCGGCGGATGACATTCTTTCGCTCTTCCGGCGTCGCCCAGAAGTTCAGTTCGAGCGATGTTTTACCGATCGCTTCTTCATAACTCCAGCCCGACATTGGCGTCCATTGCTGGTTCATGTCGATATACCGGCCATCCTCGGCATTGCTGATGATGACCAGATCGGGCAACAGCTGAAATACGCGTGAAAACTTTTGTTCGCTCTCGCGCAAAGCGGCTTCTACCTCGCGCTGTGTTCTGGCCAGCGCGTTACGCTGCGTGACGTCGTGTGAAACAAGGATTAAATGCGGGATCGCATCGAGTTGCATGATGGTGCCGGACACTTCGCCTTCAACCAGGTGGCCATTCTTGTGCCGGAAGCGCACCGGATAGTTGTTGATCTCGCCTTTTTCCTGCAAGGCGCTGAGCAGAGCGCTGCGTCCATCTTCGTCGTACCAGATATCCAGTTCCTGCGATGTGCGGCCCAACGCCTCTTCCGGCGTAAAGCCGGTCAATGCTTCCCAGCGATCATTGATCTCGATGTAGCGGCCGGTCGCCAGGTTGGATATGGTCAATACGTCAGGTAGCAGGTGGAAAACCTTGGCGTAGCGCTCTTCGCTCGTGCGCAGGCTGGCTTCGGCTGCCTTGCGCGCCGTGATGTCCTCGACCGTGGTGACAAAGCCGCGAAAACTGTCATCGCTGCCGCGAATCGGAAAGGTGTGCACGTGAGCCCAGCGGATGCTCCCGTCGTTGAGCACGCTGCGTCGCTCGCTTACAAAACTTTGCTGGGTCAGGAGCGCTTCATCCCAGTGCGCCTGTGTGTCCGCCCGGTCGTCCGGGTGAATATGGTTGATCCATTGTCCATTGAGGACTTCGCCGATTGTCGCGTCGATCATCTGGAGATAACGGTCATTGGCGAAAGTGAACCGGCCCTCCGGGTTGGTCGCCACAACGCCGAGTTCGGAGTGCTCACAAATGCCGCGAAAGCGTTCGGTCGATTGATTCAGCTCGGCTTCGATCTGCTGCAGTTCAATCGTCAGTTTGAGTCGTTTATTTTTGCGCAGGAGCAGGATGCAGCCAATTACGCTGCACAGCGTAGCTATTGCCAGAAATATAACGAGCAGAGATGCGGACATTGGTATGCCGGACTTCCCGAAAGTGGGTTAGATTATTGCTTGCTGCCAAGTTACCGCTGTTGCTCGTTTTATACAACGCCGGTTTTCAGTTGCGGCGCTTTCGCGGAATTGTAATCAAGCGCTAATCAAGGAAAATTTATGAAAATTGACATAGAACGTCTCGGTCTGAAGGAAGTTCCGGTTGATCCGGAAACCTTTTTTACTTTCACCGAAGGACTCGCCGGTTTTGAGGGCTGTAAACGCTTCAAGATTTTTCATGAGGAAGGAAAACCGAGCATTTTCTGGTTGCAGGCGATCGATGACAGCGGTGTGATGTTTCCCATCGTTACGCCGGATGCGCTTGATGTCGAGTACCAGATCGAATTGTCAGACGCCGATTGCGCCCTGATCGGTCTGGAGAATATTGATGATGCTGCTGTGGCGATCATCGTCTATCGCGATCAGGCGGCGAATGGGAAAATTGCCGCCAATACGCGCTCACCCTTGATTCTCAATCTCAAGGGGCGCAAGGGTATGCAAAAAATTCTGAACGATATTCACCCGACATTGCTCTATCGCGCCCGCTGATCAAACGCGTTAAAAAGCCCGCGCTGAAAACGTTTCGGCGCGGGCTTTTTCGTGCTTTGTCGTACTTGTCCGTGTTTAAAGTTGTTCCAGTTCGCGTACGTAACGCTGCCAGTTGGCAATGTAGCCTACCGCGCTGCTGGCCAGACGGGCAACTTCATCATCATTCAATGCGCGCACGGCCCTGCCGGGCGAGCCGATAATCAGCGAGCGGTCGGGGAAAACCTTGCCCTCCGGGATCAGGGTGTTGGCGCCAACGATGCTGTTCTTGCCAATCACCGCATGATTGAGTACCACCGAGCCAATACCGATCAGCGAGCCATCGCCCACCGTGCAGCCATGCAGCATGACCATATGGCCCACCGTCACATCACGACCGATAGTCAGCGGCACGCCTTCGTCAGCGTGCAGTACGCAACCATCCTGAATGTTGGTGTTTTCACCGATGCTGATCGGATCGTTGTCGCCGCGTGCCGTGACGTTCCACCAGATCGATGCGTTTTTGCCGAGGCGCACGTCACCAATGATCGTGGCGTTCGACGCGATCCAGCTTTCGCTGTGTATTTGCGGGGTTCTGTTGCCGAGTTTGAACAGGGGCATGGGTTTGTTTCCTTGTTGGTTACTGATAGCGCAGCGCCTCAATCGGATCAAGCGCCGCCGCCTTGCGTGCCGGATAGAAACCGAAGAACACACCTACGCCTGCAGCCACGCCAAACGAGACAAGTACCGAGCCGCCCGAGATGACGATGACCATGTCGGTGATGGCGTTGATCAGCAGTGCCCCACCGATGCCGAGCACGAGGCCGATCAGGCAGCCGGCGACTGAGATCATGATCGCTTCGAGCAGGAACTGGGTGAGGATGTCTTTCTGTCGGGCGCCGATGGCCATGCGGATGCCGATTTCACGGGTGCGTTCGGTGACCGAGACGAGCATGATGTTCATGATGCCGATGCCGCCGACAAGCAGGGAAACCGAGGCGATGGCGCCGAGCAGCAGCGACATGACGCGCGTTGTTTCGGCAGCGGAGTCGGCGGCTGCGGCCAGGTTGCGAATGTAGAAATCGTTATCCGTCCCTTCGCGAATGCGGTGCCGCTGGCGGAGCAGGGCGATCACCGATTTTTCGACGATCGGCATCGCTTCTGCCGAATTGGCCTGCACCATGACGACGCGTACCGAGCCCTGAAACGGTGTGCCGAAGACCTTGCGCTGGGCGGTGGTAAGCGGAATGATCACGGTATCATCCTGATCCCGTCCGTCGAGGTTTTGCCCCTTGCTGCCGAGTACGCCGATGATGGTGAACGGGCTTTGCCGGATACGGATGGTTTTGCCGACCGGGTCGTCGACACCAAACAGGTTTTCGGCAGCGGTTTTGCCGATCAGGGCGACACGATTGGCTGAGCGTACGTCGGACTCGCTGAA
>JBIJCY010000364.1:0-3211 GCA_044344385.1 Rhodocyclaceae bacterium
TTCCATTGGCGAAGGCAATCTGTGGGCCTTTGATTGCCTTGAACGCGCCGGCTATCGCTACAGCTCAAGCATCTACCCGATTCGCCACGATCACTACGGCATGCCTGATGCGCCACGCTTCGCGCATCAGGTGCGCGCTGGCCTGCTCGAAGTGCCGGTGACTACCGCACGCTTCTTCGATCGCAACTGGCCGGCCAGTGGTGGCGGCTACTTTCGGCTGATGCCCTATGCCGTTTCGCGCTGGCTATTGCAGCATGTCAATCAGGTCGATCGTCAGTCGGCAGTCTTCTATTGCCACCCATGGGAGATTGATGCCGGGCAGCCGCGCATCGACGGGATCAATGCCAAGACCCGTTTTCGCCATTATGTGAATCTGCACAAGACTGAAGCACGCCTGCAGCGCCTGTTGGCTGATTTCAACTGGGGGCGGATGGACGAAGTCTTTCTCGCGCACCCGGAAAAAACATCAACCGTGAAATCATGAAGATGAGCAATACGGAAATCGGCGGCTTGCCTGCCATGTCTTCAGCGTTGAAAATCAGACGCCTGACGCCCGGTGATAATGGGGAAATTGCCCGCTGGGATGCTTTTGTTGCAGATTGCGCCGGCGCCACCTTCTTCCACAGAGCAGGCTGGCAGAAAATCGTTGGCGAAGTCTTCGGCCATCAAACCTATTTTCTCTATGCTGAAAGAGCCGGCGTTATCGAGGGTGTTCTGCCGCTCGGCCATGTAAGCAGCCTTCTGTTTGGCAAGTCGTTGGTGTCATTGCCCTTCGCCGTCTATGGCGGCGTAGCGGCCAACAGCCAGGAGGCAACGGCAGCGCTGGAGGCCGAAGCACAGGCCATCGCTAAACAACTCGGTGTTGACCACCTCGAACTGCGCAATCTCGAGGCACGTCACCCTGAGTGGCCAACTCAGGATCTTTATGTCTGCTTTCGCAAGGCACTCGAGCCGGAAGTCGAAGCTAACATGCTGGCCATCCCGCGCAAGCAGCGCGCCATGGTGCGCAAGGGCATCAAGAACGGTTTGCGAAGCGAGATCGACACAAACGTTGATCGATTTTTTGCCCTCTACGCCGACAACGTTCATCGGCACGGTACCCCTGCGATGCCCAAGCGCTATTTCAAGGCGTTGCTCGACGTATTCGGCAAGGATTGCGAAGTGCTCACCGCCGTAGACGAGGACGGGCGACCGTTGAGCAGCGTTCTCAGCTTTTACTTCCGCGATGAAGTGCTGCCTTACTATGCGGGTGACGACCTCTCGGCGCGCGATCTGGCCGCCAACGATTTCAAGTACTGGGAGCTGATGCGGCGTGCCTGCGAACGCGGGCTCAAGGTGTTTGACTACGGCCGCAGCAAGCAGGGCACGGGCTCATATTCTTTCAAGAAAAATTGGGGTTTCGAGCCGCAGCCGCTGTTTTACGAATATTGCCTGTACAAGCACGACAGCATCCCGCAGAACAATCCGAATAACGCCAAGTACAAATTGCTTATCGAAACCTGGCGGCGCATGCCGATCGGGCTAGCTAACTGGCTCGGGCCGTTCATCGTGCGCAATCTGGGCTGAGCGAAAACATGACCGAACAAGATCAGTGTTCAATAGAGGAGCAGCGCATGCAGGCTTGGCGTACAGCACTGCCCGCAGTCAGTGTTGCACTTGCGCTGATTCTCGTGATCTATCGCGAAACCGCGATGGCCATGGTGGAAATCTGGACTCGTTCTGAAACGTTTACGCACGGCTTTCTGGTGGCGCCGATATCGCTGTGGTTGATCTGGCGTATCCGCAGCAGCCTGGCACTGGTGACACCGCGCACCAATGTCTGGGCGCTTCTTGCGCTTGCCGGTACGGGCTTCGTCTGGCTGCTGGGCGAGTTGGCGACTGTCAGTGTGCTCTCGCAGTTTGCTCTGGTGACAATGCTCGTACTGGCGGTGCCGGCTGTTCTTGGCTTGCCGCTCGCCCGGCGCATCGCTTTCCCGCTGGCCTTTCTATATTTCGCCGTTCCTTTTGGTGAATTTGCCATGCCGAAAATGATGGAGTGGACGGCAAACGTGACTGTGTTGGGCTTACGATTAAGCGGTATACCTGTTTATCGTGAAGGCTTGCAGTTCGTCATCCCCTCGGGCAACTGGTCAGTGGTTGAAGCGTGCAGTGGCGTGCGCTACCTCATCGCCTCACTAACCGTCGGTACGCTTTTCGCCTATCTCAGTTATCACTCGCTCAGGCGAAGATTGATTTTTGTGGGTGTCGCATTCGTCGTCCCGTTGATTGCCAACTGGATGCGCGCTTACATCATCGTCATGCTTGGGCATCTGTCGGGTAACAAGCTGGCGGCCGGCGTAGACCATCTGATTTACGGCTGGTTGTTTTTTGGCATCGTCATCATGGCCATGTTCTGGATTGGTTCCCGCTGGCGCGAAGATGAGCTGCCACCGGCACCCGAGCTGACGACGGGCACGTCTGCGGGTGTGAATGTGAATTCATCCCCCCTGGTTATTGCATCGATATTCGTCATCCTGGCGGCCATCTGGCCCCTTGCACAATGGAAGATCGAGCAAAATATGCCGCCCCAGGTGAGCCAGATTGAATCACCGGGATTGATTGCCGGATGGCCTGCTGCCCAGACCGCGTTTGCCGACTGGAGTCCTGTATTCAACAAGACATCGGCCTCGCTGCAATCCACCTTTCAATCGGAAGGGCGAACGGTCGGCTTGTATCTCGGCTACTACCGCAACCAGGATTACAACCGCAAGATGGTCAGTTCGAACAACGTTCTGGTCAGAAGCAACGATTTGCAGTGGTCCAGGGTCGCCAGCGGATCGCGCCAGATTACCGTTGGTCAGCAGTCAATTTCCGTACACGCCGCAGAGCTTCGGTCGGCAGACTCCTCGCGCATCGTCGTTTGGCAGTGGTACTGGGTCAATGGGTATCTGACGGCAAGCGATGCCAAAGCCAAAGCCTATACCGCCTTGGCCCGACTCACCGGGCAGGGCGATGACTCGGCAGTGATCATTGTGTATGCACCCAAGGAGCAAGCCGGCGGTGGCGAAGCAGCAATGGAAGCCTTCATGCGCGCTGCAAGTCCGGAAATTGAGCGCGTATTGACTCAGACAAGGGATAAGCGATGACGGAGGGGCACGATCCGCGCCCATTGATCGCCCATGTCATGCATCGTTTTGATGTCGGGGGTTTGGAGAACGGCATCGTCAATCTG
>JBIJCY010000365.1:0-3207 GCA_044344385.1 Rhodocyclaceae bacterium
TTCCTTCAGGCGAATGGCGGGCATTAACTCTATCCTAATTTCAAAAAACGTCAGTCAGATTGCAGCACAGCCGAGCATTATAAACAAAGCCGGGGAGAAATTCCACGTCTTTGTTCACTGTTTCATCCGGCGCGAAAAAAGGCTGGGGTAAAATGCCGCCCATGCTGGTTCTCGGAATCGAATCCTCCTGCGACGAAACAGGTGTCGCGCTCTATAGCACCGATGCTGGCGGCGTGCTGCTCGCGCACGCGCTGCATACGCAGGTGGTGATGCATCGGGCTTACGGCGGCGTTGTGCCGGAGCTCGCTTCGCGTGACCATATCCGGCGTGCCGTACCGTTGTTGCGCAACGTATTGGTTGATAGCGGGCGCTCGCTGCGGGAGGTTGATGCAGTGGCCTATACGCAAGGACCGGGCTTGGCCGGGGCCTTGTTGGTCGGCGCCGCTTTTGCCGAAGCGCTGGCTACCTCGCTGGGTGTGCCGACGCTGCCTGTGCATCACCTTGAAGGCCATCTGCTCTCGCCGTTGCTGTCGCGCACGCCGCCTCAGTTTCCCTTTATTGCATTGCTGGTTTCGGGCGGGCATTCGCAGTTGATGCGTGTTACCGCTGTCGGTCAATACGAATTGCTCGGCGAAACACTTGATGATGCGGCCGGCGAAGCTTTCGACAAAACGGCCAAACTGCTGGGCATGGATTATCCCGGCGGCCCGGCATTGGCGGCACTGGCCGAGCAAGGCCGGCCGGATGTGATGAAGTTTCCGCGCCCGATGCTGCACTCCGGTGATCTTGATTTCAGTTTCAGCGGGCTCAAAACAGCCGTGCTGACCAAGGTGCGTGAATTGACAGCAGATGGAAACACGCTTGATGAGCCGCAGCGCGCCGATATCGCGCGCGGTTTTCAGGATGCGATTGTCGAGGTGCTGGTCAAGAAGTCACTGCGTGCGGTGAAGGACAGCGGCCTGAAACAGCTGGTGGTTGCCGGTGGCGTCGGCGCCAACCTTGAGTTGCGGCGGCAACTCGATGCACGCGCAGCGAAACTGAAGATCGCCGTGTTCTATCCCGAGTTTGAATTTTGCACGGATAACGGCGCGATGATCGCGCTGGCCGGTGCGCTGCGCTTGCAATCCGGCGCTGCCACCAAGCCGGCCGGGGCGTTTGCCGTGCGGCCGCGCTGGCCGCTGGCTGACCTGATCGCCTGATCAGGTCTCGCTTAGGCCTTCTTCTTTGCGCCGATCTTCGGCTCGCTGCCCGCCATCAGGCGCTGCAGATTCGGCCAGTGCTTGCCGACCAGCGCCATGGCGATAATGCCTACGACGACGACCCGCCCGTCGGTACCCCAGAACATCGCCGCATAAATCGGCGAGGCGGTCGCGGCAATCAGTGCAGCAAGCGAGGAATAGCGCAGTGTAAAGGCGATGAACATCCAGGTGCCGAGGGTAGCCAGGCCGAGTAACGGGTCGAGCGCGAGCAGCACGCCGGCCGCCGTGGCCACGCCTTTGCCACCTTTGAACTTGAGAAAAATCGGGTAGAGGTGGCCAAAAAAGACACCCAGCGCAACGAAGCCGATCAGCGCTGTTCCCTGTTCGAACTCGGGGCCGTATTTTTGGGCAAGATAGACCGCCAGCCAGCCTTTGCTCGCGTCTCCCAGCAGGGTGAAAACTGCCGCCGCCTTGTTGCCGCTGCGCAGCACATTGGTTGCGCCGGGGTTTTTCGATCCGTAGCTGCGCGGGTCGGCCAGGCCAAAGATGCGGCTGGAAATGATGGCAAACGGGATGGAGCCGACGAGATAGGCGGCAATCGTTGCGAGCAGGATGATGAGGGCGGGTGGCATGTAGGTTTTCGGATGTGCTGGGTTAGAATGCTCGGACTGTTTTCATGCTTCAGAGGACGTTAAAAAATTCTTCAACCCCTACCGCAGAGGCGCAGAGACGCAGAGGAAACGCAGAGAAAAGCAATTATTTTTATCGGTTTTCTCTGCGAAATCTCTGCGCCTCTGCGCCTCTGCGGTAAGCTTTTAATGTTTTTACAAGCGCTCAGGCTTTCCCGCCTGCCCCGCAATTTTACACCGACTGATTAAAGAGCCTTTGCCTGCTGCATGGACATCATTTTCATCGACGATCTTCGCGTCACGACACTGATAGGCATCTATCCGCGAGAAAAAGCCATGCCGCAGACGGTCGAGATTTCGTTGCAGATTGGCACCGCAACGGCCAGTGCCGGTGCCAGCGACGATATTCGTGACACCATCGACTACGCAGTGGTCGTTGATCGTTTGCGCACTGAGCTTGGGACGCACCATTTCAACCTGTTGGAGAAGTTGGCCGAGTACGTGGCGACGCTGCTGCTCGACGACTTTGGTGCGACCTGGGTGCGCGTTTCGATTGCCAAGCTCGGCATGATGCGTGGCGTACGGCGTGTCGGCGTGGTGATTGAGCGCTCGGCGCCGGCCTGGTCTTCGTCCTCAGCCCTTTAAGGCCGCTTCGACTACCGTCGGCGACAGTGTGCGCAGAAGGTCATGCGGGTGCACGCCAACGAGAAAGCCGCGCCGGCCACCGTTGATGTAAATCAGCGGCAAATCGAGAATGCTTTTTTCGATAAAAACGGGTATCTGTTTTTTGGTGCCGAACGGACTGGTGCCGCCGACCAGAAAACCGGTGTGACGATTGGCCACCTCGGGCTTGCACGGTTCTATTTTCTTGTGGCCGCTCTGGCGTGCCAGCTCTTTCGTTGAAACTTTGCAGTCGCCGTGCATCAGCACGATCAGCGGCTTGCCGTTTTCATCTTCCATGACCAGTGTTTTGACCACGGCGTGTTCGTCGACATTCAGCTCGCGCGCGGAGGTTTTTGTGCCGCCGTGTTCTTCGTAGGCATAGAGATGATTGGAGTGGGCAATGCCGTGCTGTCGCAGGTAGGCCGTTGCGGGGGTTTCGGGTGCGTTGTCGGATCTCATGAATATTCCTTCGGTTTAGTGCAGGCTGCGCAGCAGCGCTCGCAGCCGCGCAGGCTTGACAGGGGTTGCGAGGTGATAGGGGCCGAGCCCGGAAATCTGGCAATCGGCGGGGTGGATGGCAACGCCCGGATATTGCGTGAGAAGTGCGCGAAGTTTGTCGCAGATGAGGCAGCTGTCGTCTGAAAACACAATCGCGATACAGCCGCCCTTGGACAGGAGCGAATCGGCTGATTCCGGGCTGTTAATCACCTCGGTGC
>JBIJCY010000366.1:0-3199 GCA_044344385.1 Rhodocyclaceae bacterium
GCCGAGCCGTCCGACATCCTGCTGATTGATGGATTCCATGCCGAGGGACAACCCGAGCAATTATGCAGCGCGGCTTTTTATGACTACTGCTACAGCAAATTGAATGAAGGTGGCGTTCTCGTCGTCAATCTGTGTGCGGACGACACGGGCTATGGCAGCTACGTGGGAAGAATCCGCGATTCGTTCGCCGAAAGAATTGTCGTCATCGAAGCCGACGAAGGTGAAAACAAGATTGTTTTCGCCCAGAAGGGCGGCATTTTTCCGCCCGGTTTCAACGAAATCAGCGAGCGCCTGCGCACCCTCGAAGCGACCCACCCCGTCGACCTCGACCGGACGGCGCAAAAGATGCTGCACCCAGGGAAAAAACGCAGCGCAGGTCGAAAAAGAAGACGGTAGCGAGAAACACCGCCACGAATCCCGAATCAGCCAAAAGAGCGTATGGAGCGTATAGAATCAGCGCTTTCCACCAGCACGCCAGACAATGACGCTACCGCGCTCGCTTAACGCAAGAATCCTCATCGGCGCCGTGCTTGGCATTGCCGCCGGACTGCTGATCACGGACGCGGGACCGGCGCACGACTACGCAACGCCGACGCTCTATGGCGCAAAACTGGTCGGCACGCTGTTTCTCGATCTGCTGCGCATGATCCTCATTCCGCTGGTTTTCTCGTCTATCGTCGTCGGCGTCGCCAATCTGCAGGCGCATCACCAGATGCATCGCGTATGGACGACCACGCTCGGCTTCTTTGCCTTGTCGATGGCCATCGCCATTGTCATCGGCCTCGGAGCGGCTCACCTCTTCCGCCCCGGCGAGGGCATGCAGCTGACGATGTTCGCCGACGCGACGCGCGACTTTCAGGCACGGCAGATGCCCTTGCCGGATTACATTGCCCAGTTCATGCACGGCCTATTTCAAAATCCGGTCAAAGCGCTGGCGCAGGGCGACATTCTCGCCGTTGTCATCATCGCGCTGATACTCGGTATTGCCATGGTCGTTGGTGGCGAGCGCTTTCGTAACCTGCGACTCTTCATGCAGGAACTGCAGGAGTTGTGCCTGATGGTGGTCGGCTGGATCATGCACATTTCGCCGCTCGGCATCGCGGCACTGCTGCTGCAATTGGTCGCGACACAGAACAGTGCCTTGCTCGGCAGCCTGCTGCACTTCATTGCGGTGGTGATCGGATCGACGCTGTTTCACGGCGTCATCGTACTGCCGCTGCTGCTCTATGCGGTGACGCGCGTTTCACCGCTGCGTTTCTGGCGCGGCTCACGCGAGGCGCTGATTACCGCCTTTGCCACCAGTTCCAGCGCAGCAACGCTGCCGGTGACGCTGCGCTGCGTCGAGCAGCATTTGCACGTACGCAAGGACATCGCCAATTTTGTTGTGCCGCTTGGCGCGACGGTGAACATGGACGGAACAGCGCTCTACGAAGCGGCAGCCGCCTTGTTTGTCGCGCGACTGGCGGGTATCGAACTCGATCTGGCGCACCAGCTCATCATCTTCTTCGTCGCCATGCTCGGCGCCATCGGCGCCCCCGGCATCCCCAGCGTAGGCATGCTGAGCATGGTGCTGGTTCTTGAATCGGTCGGCCTGCCAACAGCGGCAATCGCCATTCTGCTGCCGATTGACCGGGTACTCGATACCGTGCGCACGGCCGTCAATGTCGAGGGCGACATGGTGGGCAGCCTGATCGTACAAAAGCTCACCAATCAAGCAGAAAGTAAATCTTTGTCATAGACTGCAATAACAGCGGCACCCAGGAGATGTGGCATGAATCATCCCGATTTTGAACAGGCGCTTCATCTTGCAGAAGAAATACGCCGCCTGGCAGCATCGCTACTGGCCCACCCGGAAGAAGCCGTGCCCGCAAAACTGAACGGCACGCTCTTTCAGTTTTCCGAAACGACCAGAGAAATTCACGCTTTCGAACCCGCGCGTGAAATGGCCCGATCCCTGGGCGCCTTGCTTGCCGATTGCAACGAGCAAGTGCTTGATAGTCAAACTCGCCTGCAGGCCCTGTCGATCCTGCAAAACCTGCTTGAAGAACTTGATGTCGATGGTTCGGTCCGCCACTCAAAAAGCAGAACGCCACTGGTCACCCCCATTTCTCCTTCGACGCTACACATGAACAATCGCGTCGTACTCTACATCGACAACAACGATCTTCTGGTCATGCTCCGCGAAGTGCTCTTTCAGGCCGGATTTACGACGACAAATATCGCCTCCCTTGATGATCTCACTCGCATTTCAGAAGAAGACTATCCTGCGGCGATCATCGCCGACCTCAGCCTTTGCCACCTGAGCCCTGACTTTGGCGAAGTGTTTGCCCAATTCCGGCAACGCGGCAATCCACCGCCACATCTTTTCTGCATCGCCGGCTCGAAAGACATACCGGCACGCCTGGAAGCCGTGCGTCTGGGCGCAACACGATTCTTCAGCAAGCCGCTCGACGTAACACGGCTGGTTGCCGTCCTGAAAGGCGTGACGGGACAAACACCCACCTCACCATTCAAAGCCCTGCTGATCGATGACGACCAGCTTGCTGGCGAAATTTATGAAGCCTCACTGAGGCATGCGGGTGTTGAAACGATGATCGTCCGCAACCCTTTGCAAGCGCCTTACCTGATCAGCCAGTTCAAACCCGACGTTATCGTCACCGATGTCTATATGCCCGGCTGCAACGGCCTCGAACTTCTTGCCGTTCTCCGTCAGGACGACATGCTGGCCGACACGCCGGTCATCTTCCTGTCCAGCGACAACGACATCAGGTGCCGGCTGGAAGCCCTCGACCTGGGCGGTGATGATTTCCTGACAAAACCAATCGACACCGTGTTATTCGTGGCAACGGTCATCACCCGCGCCAAGCGTTCGCGGGTGCTCAAACGCAGTCGCAGCGAATACCGGAACATCCTTGACCGGATGCGGGAGATGGAAAGTCACTTACCGGGAAACATTCCGGCGCTGCGTGAAAGTACTTTTCAGCCGGATGTGTTTTCGACAGACCTGACTTTGTCGGAAGAGTATGTCATCGACGACACCGGCAACGAAGACGCCGCCCAGAAAAGTACGGGTTTTTTGCCCGGAGGTAGCTAGTATTTAGCGGTACGATCGTCGCCCCGTTGCCAGTCGCGCGTCACTCGCCAACCCAAGGAGACCAAATCAAGCGGCAGACGGCCGGAAAGTGATCCGGGAAATTTT
>JBIJCY010000367.1:0-3193 GCA_044344385.1 Rhodocyclaceae bacterium
CCCAGAATTACTTCCAAACACCAGAGTTTTACATCTGTGCGAGTTACTTCATCTTCTTGCGTTACGCCGAAGCGTAATCATTAAGACCAAGAACCCACACCTATCGGTTGTCTAATTTTTAAAGAGCTTGCAAATCAGCCACTTGGCCTATTTGCTGCGCTGCATCAGCAGCGAAGGGGCGAATTATACAGGCGTTTATTATTGCGTCAATGTTTTTTTATATTTCTTTAAAAAACATTTTTGCCTCGCCTGCAGCTACGTAACCCATTGATTTTGATGCATTTTCGACAGGCTTGTTAGCCGCGAAAGATGCGAATTATACAGGCCAAAACTGGAGCGTCAACACATTTACGCAACAAATTTGAAACTCTTTCGTAGCACTCCGCCAAGTCATTGATTTTAAGTAATCAGACAATCGTGACGCGCGCGAATTTCCGCTTGCCTACCTGTAAAACATAGGGGCCTGGAGGGCTCAAACACAGACCTTTGTCCTCGATTTTTGCGCCATCGATCTTTACTCCGCCCTGATCAATCATCCGTAGCGCCTCCGAAGTACTCGCCGTCAACCCGCCTTGCTTGAGCACCTGCGCAATCGCCATGGGCTCACCGCCGCTATTAAGTGTTACGTCAGGAACATCGTCCGGTATCGCACCCTGGCGAAAGCGGGCCTCGAAATCAGTCAAAGCGTCTTCCGCAGCAGACTGCCCATGAAAACGGGCGACAATTTCCTGCGCCAACAGCACCTTGATATCCCGTGGATTGCGCCCACCCTCTGCCTCTGCCTTGAAACCGGCGACCTCGCCATCACCGCGGAACGAAAGCAGATCAAAGTAACGCCACATCAAATCGTCCGATACCGACATCAACTTTCCGAATATCTCGCGTGGCGGTTCGTTGATGCCTACGTAGTTACCAAGTGACTTGGACATTTTATTGACACCATCCAGCCCCTCCAGCAGCGGCATCATCAATACGCATTGCGGCGCTTGTCCATAGTGTTTCTGCAGCTCACGCCCGACCAGCAAATTGAATTTCTGGTCGGTGCCACCGAGTTCAACATCGGTTTTCATTGCAACAGAGTCATAGCCCTGACAAAGCGGATAGAGAAATTCATGAATGGCGATGGGCTGGCCACTACTGTAGCGTTTTGAAAAATCGTCGCGCTCCAGCATGCGTGCAACAGTATGCAAGGCCGCCAAACGAATCATCCCGGACGCGCCGAGCGGCTCGAACCACGTTGAATTGAAACAGACCTCGGTTTTTTCGGGGTCAAGAATCTTGAAAACCTGTTCCTGATAGGTTTTTGCGTTATCCAATATCTGCTCGCGGGAGAGCGGTGGTCGGGTGGTGTTTTTCCCCGTCGGATCACCGATCATCCCGGTGAAGTCGCCGATCAGGAACATCACATGGTGCCCAAGATCCTGAAAGTGGCGCAATTTGTTGATCAGCACAGTGTGCCCAAGGTGCAAATCCGGTGCGGTCGGGTCAAACCCGGCCTTGATTCGCAAAGGCCGGCCACTCTTTAGCCGCTCCAGCAATTCGGACTCAAGCAATAACTCGTCAGAGCCGCGCTTGATCAGTTTCAGACTCTCTTCAACACCAAACATGCAAAGCCTCTATCATTTCTTTCCCCGGGGTTCTTGCAGGGACGTTTTTTTGTTAGACTGCGGCAAGATTTTTTTCCAGCGGCGGACCATGGATAATCAGAAGAGCGGAATTCTAGCGCATTCCCATCCAGCGATCGAACGACTGATGCGTCACCGCTGGGCGGCCGTAGGCATTGGCGGTTTTTCCCTGCTTGGCATGGTGGCTGCATTTGCTATCGTGCCCGCCGAGGAAAACGGCCGCCCTCCGTTGCACACCGTGCTTGAGCAGCTGGCAACACCCACTGCAACTGTAATTCAGTCCGATAACGCCGTATTTCTTCGCGAGGAGCGCGTACAGCGCTCAGACACCGTATCCAGCTTGATGAGTCGACTGGGCATCGCCGACCGCGAGGCTTTCGACTTTGTTCGCCAAAACGGGGGCGCTCAAGCAGTGCCCCGCCAGTTGCGCCCAGGCAAAATTGTCACAGCAAAAACAGGCGAGAATGGTGAGCTTCATTCGCTATATTTCCCGCTCAACGGCAAAGATTCCATGCTTGTCGTCGAGCGACGTGGCAACGGGTTTGTGGCGAGCGAACAAGAACTCAAACTTGAAACGCAAACCGTCATTAAGTCCGGTGAGATTCGCAACTCCCTGTTCGGCGCCACTGACGCGGCAGGCATCCCGGATGCAATCGCCATGCAGCTGGCTGAAATTTTCGGCGGCGATATTGATTTTCACCGAGACCTACGCAAAGGCGATCGATTCTCTTTGGTTTATGAGGTACTCAATCACCGTGGTCAGGCAATTCGAAGTGGCCGCATCCTGTCAGCCGAATTCAGCAATAACCAGAAAATCTTAAACGCTCACTGGTTTCAAACCGAAGAAGGCAAGGGCGGCTACTACACAGCAGACGGCAAGAGCGTACGCAAAGCCTTTCTGCGCTCACCACTCGAGTTCTCGCGCGTCACTTCCGGCTTTACCAACTCCCGCTTCCACCCTGTACTGCAAACCTGGCGAGCGCATAAAGGTGTCGACTATGGCGCACCGACAGGTACTCGTGTCAGAGCAGTCGCCGATGGCATCGTTGATGTTGCGGGACGACAAGGCGGCTACGGCAACGTGGTCATCCTCAAACACCAAGGCACCTACTCGACGGCATACGGCCACCTCAACGGATTTGGCGCAGGCATCCGCAAGGGAGCCCGTGTCAGCCAGGGCGACACAATTGGCTACGTAGGACAAACCGGGCTGGCCTCCGGCCCGCATCTGCACTACGAATTCCGCGTCAATAGCCAGCAGGTCAATCCGCTGGCCGTCACACTCCCCACCGCAATCCCGCTCGAAGCGTCTCAAGTTGCTCGTTACAAGGCGGCCATCGCCCCACTACGAGCACAACTCGAACTGGCTAAACAAACGCAACTCGCGTCAATCGAATAGTCACCAGCTCGAACATCCTGCGAGCAATAAAAAAGGCGACCTGAGCCGCCTTTTTTATTGCTCGTGACCCGTCCTGAATGGAGTTGACACCTTTTCTTGAACGAAAGGGGAAGTCAGATGGAATCAGGAATTAAGAGGACGCAGCGAGACTACACGCTGGCTTTTAAAC
>JBIJCY010000032.1:0-15646 GCA_044344385.1 Rhodocyclaceae bacterium
GCCACATCTCGCGCCTGTTCGATTTTTTTCTCCAGCGTTGCGGCAGGGGAGGGCCCCAGATCCTCTTCATCGTCGGCGACAATGTTCAAGTTGCTGCCGAGATGTTTTGGTGAGACTTTGGGTAGTGAATCAAGCATTGATTTAAGCATTGGGCGCGCGACGCCGAGCAGCAGGTAGGCGATGATGCCGGCGACGGCGCCATACTTGACCAGGTCTTTGATGATTGAAAGGATTTCCGGATCTTTCCATAGCGGGATGCCAGTGTCGTTCTTGTCAACAATGGTGAAGGGCGCGTTGGCAACTGAAATTGTGTCACCCCTGTCCTTGGAAAAGCCCATCGCTTCCTTGACGAGATCATTGATCTGCTTGATCTCGATGTCGGACAGTGGCTTGCTTGTTGTTTTGCCGGCTTCCTTGCGGTGATTGACGACGACCGCGGCTGACAGTCGTTTGACAACACCCACCGATTGTTTGGTATGGCGGATCGTTTTATCCACCTCGTAATTGATTGTGGAATCCTTGCGTGTGTTGATCGGCTGGCCGACGCTGTTGATTGCCGCCTGTACGCCGGCAGCGTTCAGCTGGCCTGGTACCGGCGGGCCGGGAGGTGCGGCGGCGGCTCCTGCTCCGGCTACGGCGGGCTGTGTCAGCGGCGCGGTCGCCGGCGCAGGAGGTTGGTTGGAGAGTGCTCCGGGAACGCCCTGAGCCGATGGCGTGGCGCTGGCCGTTTCACTGGTTTGCTGGCTGCGGATGCTGATTTCCGGGGGCGTGGTATTCGGACGGTGCGTTTCGGCGGTTTGCTCGGTCTGTGAAAAATCAACGTCGGCTGCTACCTGAACGCGTGCGTTGCCAGGGCCGACAATCGGCGTCAGGATGCCTTCGATGCGCCGGATGACGCTGGCTTCGAGCTCCTGTACGTACTTGATCTGTGTCGGATCGAGGCCTGCTTCCATCAACTTGCTCTTCAGTTGCGAGAGCATGGCGCCGCTCTGGTCAAGCAGGGTGACATTGCTGACCGGAAGCTGTGGCACACTGGCTGCGACCAGATTCTGAATGCCGGCGACCTGCGAGGGTTCCAACGTCCGACCCGGGTAGAGATAGAGCAGTACGGAGGCCGATGGCTTCAGTTCCTCACGGACAAAAACAGTGGGTTTCGGGATGGCTAGATGCACGCGCGCCGTTTGCACTGCAGCGATCGACTGGATGGTCCGCGCCAGCTCACCCTCCAGGCCGCGCTGATAATTGACCTGTTCAGCAAACTGACTGATCCCGAACTTCTGGTTTTCCATCAGCTCGAAACCGACGGCGCCACCTTTTGGCAAACCTTGCGAGGCAAGGCGCAGGCGGACTTCATGCACCCTGTCTCCGGGAACGAGGACTGCGCCACCGCTATCGCTGAACCGGTAGGGGACGTTCAGTTGCTCCAGCGCGGTAATGATCGAGCCGCCATCGCGTTCGGAGATGTTGGAGAAGAGCACTCGGTAATCAGCGTGCTTGAGCCAGGTCGTGCTGGCAACCAGCAAGGCAATGAAGGCGGCAATTGACACCATCACCACGATCTTTTGCGTGTTGCTCATTCGCACCAGTGTTTCGCGCAGGCGATCGCCCAGATTGCCGTCTGCTTTGTTTGTGGTGTTGTTTGTCGCCGCCATGCCTGCGCTAATGTGTGAACCCTGAGATTAATCAAGCAAAAAGCGAAAACTGCTCAGAAATATTCTACTATTGTAGCTGCTAATTGCACGGGATTTTCCATCGAATGACTGAAGCAGCGCAAATACCGGCCCCCGACGTAAAAGCGCAGGAACTGCAGCGCGCCTTCGATGTTTTCAATCAGGTGTCGCTTGAGTTGACCCAGGCCTATGAGGGCCTGCAGGGGCGTGTCGGGTCGCTCACAGCGGAATTGGCCGTTGCCAATGGCGAGTTGTTGCGCCAGTACCAGGAAAAAGAAGCGCTTTCCGAACGACTCTCTTTGCTGCTCAATGCATTGCCGGCAGGCGTGGTTGTTCTCGACAGCATGGCTAAAGTCAGTGAGGCCAACCCTGCCGCACGGGCAATGCTCGGTGAGGCGATGATCGGTGGTGATTGGCCGGCTCTGGCGGGTGCGCAACTGGCCAGTACGGATGCTCCGGATGAGTGGCAAGTTGGCGTTCGTCGTGTCTCGATCGCCGAAAGTCCGCTTGATTCGGCCGGTGGCCGTATTTTGCTGATTCATGACGTAACCGCTGCGCACAGTTTGAAAGCCGATCTGGAGCGCAATCAACGCCTGGCGGCAATGGGCGAAATGGCCGCTTCGCTGGCCCATCAGTTACGTACGCCTTTAGCTACGGCCTTGCTCTACAGCGCCAACCTGGCACAGCCTGAGCTATCAGATGCTGCACGTGCACGCTTTGCCGGCAAGGCCACCGAGCAGTTGAAGCGTCTGGAACGGTTGATTCAAGATGTGTTGCTTTTTGCCCGCGGTGAGAGCATCGGGCGCGATGCGGTCGTAGCCGCCGCACTGATTTCAGAAGCCGCGCAGACACTTGAACCATTGTGCCTTGAAAAAGGCGTCAGCTTCCGTGTTGAGGTCGATGCTGGAGAAACTATAATCATGGGCAGCCGCAAAGCATTGGGCGGTGCGCTGGTGAATTTGCTTGAGAATGCTTTGCAGGCCTGCGATGCAGGCGGCGAAGTGATGTTGAGTGCAAGTGTGGTTGGACGGCGCTTGCGGATTGGCGTGCGCGACACCGGGCCGGGTATTGCCCCGGAAGCGCAGGCGCGGATTTTTGAGCCTTTTTTTACCACGCGCGGGCAGGGTACCGGGCTTGGGTTGGCCATCGCGTTGGGCGTGGCGCGGGCGCACGGCGGCACCATTGAAGTCAGTTCCAAACCGGGCGAAGGCTCGGAGTTTCTCATGCTGTTGCCCGCCGGGCCGGCAGTCGAATAATAACGGGAAGAAACTGTGAATCAGGGATTGCCGATACTGGTTGTCGAAGACGACCAAAATTTGCGTGAGGCCGTATGCGACACGCTCGAGCTTGCCGGACAGTCCGTCATTTCTGCAGACGGGGGTGAGGCTGCGCTCAAGTTGCTCGATGCCCAGTCTGTTGCGCTCGTCGTGAGCGACGTGCGCATGATGCCGATGGACGGCATTACGCTGCTCAAGGAAATTCGTACGCGTTTCCCTCACCTGCCTGTTGTGTTGATGACGGCCTTTGCCGATGTCGATCGCGCGGTTGAGGCGATGCGTGCGGGAGCCTGTGACTTTCTGCTCAAGCCTTTCGAGCCAAAGGCGCTGCTTGAACATGTGGCACGCTACCGTTTGCCTGAATCCGTTGATGACGACAGAGTGGTGGCCAATGATCAGGCCAGTCGCAACCTCTTTGCGCTGGCGGCTCGTGTGGCGCAGACCGATGCGACGGTGCTGTTAACCGGCGAGAGTGGTGTCGGTAAGGAGGTTGTTGCACGCTACATCCACAACCATTCGTCCCGGCGTAAAGGGCCGTTTGTTGCCATCAACTGCGCGGCAATTCCGGACACGCTGCTTGAAGCAACGCTATTCGGTTATGAGAAAGGTGCGTTTACCGGTGCCCAACAGGCGCAGGCCGGCAAATTTGAACAGGCGCAGGGTGGCACCCTGTTGCTCGATGAGGTCACTGAAATGCCGCTGGGTCTGCAGGCCAAGCTCCTGCGCGTATTGCAGGAGCGTGAAGTCGAGCGGGTGGGCGGCAAGCAGCCGGTGGCGCTCGATATTCGTGTGGTGGCAACCTCCAATAGAGACATGGCCGACGCTGTCGCTAAGGGTGCGTTTCGCGAAGATCTCTTCTACCGACTGAATGTTTTCCCTTTGTTGATACCTGCCCTCCGTCAGCGGCCCGCTGACATCGCTCCTTTGGCCGGCCATTTCCTGGCCGAGCATGGAGGCCGCTCTGGACGCCCCGGCTTGCGTCTTGCGCCCTCCGCTGAGGAGGCGTTGCGTCAGCATGCGTGGCCCGGCAACGTGCGCGAGCTGGAGAACGTCATGCAACGCGCGGTGATTCTGGCGTCCGGTGATCTCATTGAAGCGGAGTCCCTGCACATTCCCGCAACGGTGCTGGCAAACCATGTTCCGCAGGCTGTTGTCGAATCGACGTTTTACGCCACAGCGGTGGCTCAGCCGGACGGGCCAAAAACAGATAACATGAGGGACTTGGAGCGTGAGCATATTCTCGAGACGTTGGCGTCCGTTGGCGGATCAAGGAAGCTGACTGGCGAGCGTCTGGGGATGTCCGAACGAACATTGCGGCACAAACTCAAGCAGTATCGCGAAGCGGGTTTGTTTGACGATTAATGCCAGCCTTTGCTTCTATGGTACTAGCGTCAGTCTTTGTTTTCGTGGAAGTGATTTTGCGATAAGCTGGCTCGGTTATTGCATTGGGTAAAGCATCAAGCGTTTGGAGCGGCAAATGGACAGTAAAGGTATTGATCAGATGTTAAGCGTGTTGCGAGCCACGTCAGCGCAAGCGGGGAGCCGTACGGCCGAGGCGCAGAGCGCTACGGCGGGTGGCGCTGACTTTGCTCAGATACTGCAGAATTCGATTGCGCAGGTGAATCAGACGCAGCAGCAGGCGGAAGGTATGGCGGCAAATTTTGCCGCCGGCGATGGTGCGGCTAATCTGCACGAGGTGATGATTGCGCTGCAAAAAGCCAATGTCTCGTTTCAGGAGATGGTTCAGGTACGTAACAAGCTGGTTTCGGCCTACCATGACGTAATGAATATGCAGGTCTGACGCTGGCTGTGTCCCTACAAACAACAACGGCGCCTTCAGGGCGCCGTTGTTGTTTGTAGGGACTATCATTCCAAACCGCTTAAGCGGGCTTTCCTTTCGCGTTCTATGCGCGTGATATAACGCTGGATCAGCGTCAGCCGGGGGCCTTGCAAATCAATAAATTCGCAACCTACTCTGATGTAGTGAGTGCCACTCTTGGTGGTGACGTCAAACGCGTTGCGTATACGCAGTGTCGTAATCAGCAAGCCCTCTTCCGGTAACGCAATCTTGCAGTTGTTGAAGATCATTTCCGGCTCGTAAAGGTCCGCCTCCTCGCGATGCACCATTAGCCCGACGCCACCGCCACTGATATCAAGTAGCGGTACTTCGATGATGAAGGCCGAGTTGTCTGCCCGCTTCATCGGAATGGTGCATTTGATTGGGCTGGCGATCGGCGTAGACAGGCGAAAATACTCGCGGCGTTGCAGTCGCAGTAGCGTTTCAGGTAGGGCGCCGAGGAATGCGGCGCGTCCGTTGAAGCTCGTTGACGAGAGTTTTTTCAGGGCAAACTGAATTTTCACTTTGTCGACTTGTGCTGCGAAAATTAGCTTGTCGGCCACCAGAGCCTTGTTGTTCATTTCAGCGTCACTGCCAAGGTCAAGAACGAAACCGTTATTGTCCGGGCTGAGCGCGAGTAGAGAGGTGAGCAGGAAGGATTTTCCCTGGTCGAAATATACGGTCAGCAAGGCGCCCTTCTGAATCAGGGTGCGAAGAATTGAAACGATTTCGGTCTTTGAGTACAGCAAAAATTTGCTGTAGTCATTGTCTTGTTCGAGCTCGAATCGGGGAGGGGGTGGTTCCGGCTGTGCCTGAACTTCTGTTTCAGCCATTTTTTATCCTGATATTGGCGATCTGCGGAAGTTTAATGCAAAACCTTTACCTGCGGAACGCTGAAGCTAAATCAGCGCTCAGGTGTTTCGGCAGGGGGCAGCGTCAGGGCCGGTGGCGGGGCAGTTGATTGGCCACTTTCAAGGCGATACAACCAGGCGAGAAGTTCCGCAACGGCAATATAAAGCTGCGGCGGAATGCGCTGGTCGAGATCGATCTGCATCAATAACGAGACGAGTTCCGGTGACTCGTGCACATAAACGCCGTGCTCCCGGGCGCGTGCGATGATTTGTTCGGCGATCAGGCCGCGGCCTTTGGCCACGACGCGCGGTGCCGCGTCGGACTGACTGTAGGCGAGCGCGACGGCCGTTTTTAGTGAGTCAGACTGCCGTTTGGCCATTGGCTGCCTCGTCTTTTGCAGTCCCAACCCCAACCGAAGCCAGGGCGAGGCCGGCGTCGTCAAGCTGGCTGCGCAGCGCAGCGGTTGATGAGCGCAGGAGATCCTGTGTCTCAGTGTTTCCGGCAGCCAGGACCAGGCTGATCTGATTGCCCTGCAGCCGGATCTGCGCGTCAATGCCGCCGAGGTTCGGTAGAGTCAGGCGTAGCCGCGTTTGCCAGTTGCTGGGCGTATCCTCGCTCCCCTGTTCGCGACGGCCCGCGTCTTCTTCGATTTCCCAACGCATCTCCTGGCCGGGCCAGACTTGCCCTTGCCAAGAGAAATTTTGCGTTGCCAAAGCATCGAGTTGCTGTCGGACTAAGGGAAGGGCTTCGGGTGCAACGAGTTGGGTGAATTGGGTGATTTGCGCGGGCTGGGTGGCGGGAGTGGGCTGGGGCGTATTGCCAGCGGCTCTGTTGCCGCCGGTTTCGGCCGCTGCAGTTGTGCTCCGCGCGGTTTCTGCACCAGGTAGCAGCGTAGTTTTTGCTCCGGCAATTTCGTCAGAAGCGGGTGCCGGGCGTGATGGTGCTAATTTCCCCTGCGGTTCTTGCAGCAAAGCAGTTTTTGTTAGCAACCCGTCGACCCACTCGGCTTGATGCGACTCGTAGAACATGCCGCTCTGCGTGATGGCCTGTTTAAGCAAGGGGAGAATGTCCTGCGCACTTGCCGGTGGCGCGCTGGCAATTGGCTGGTTGCCGTTCAGGGGAGTTGGCGTGGGTGTCGATTTGGCTTCGCCCGAATTGTTAAAAAGGTTGCTGATTAACTGTCCGGTCCGGCTGAGTGAGGTTGGTACCGATTCAACTGGCAACTTCCCGACTGCTTCGGGTGGCCTGGCGACGGTAGCCAGCGTGAGTTTGCCATCGCTATCTACGATTTCTAGCTCAAGCGAGTCCCCCGCTTTTGCGGAAAACGGTAGAGAGAGCGTTATGTCACGTTGGTTGATGATGGCGCGGTAGGTGCCGTTGGGGAGAAGCGTCTGGATTTCCGCCATCACGCGCTGCCCGGCGCTCAGTCCGGATAGCTTGTCGGAGATCTCCTGAGCAGGTGCTACGGGCCGCAGGGCGACGTCGGCGGCGAGTTGCAGTCGGCTGGCGACGTCGGAGGGGATCATCGGATTGCCTCTAGCTTACAGGCGCGAGGCCGAGTGAATATTGATGTTGTTGTTCCAGATTGCCCCCTGATTGTTATACGGAAGTCAGCGGGAAACGGTCAAAGCTTTCCAACAGTGGGCGAACTTCATCCATCCAGGGTTTTGCTTGTTCGGAAATAAGATTTTGCAGTCTCAGCACATTCCCGATCAGATGTCGGGCTTCCAGGCGCTCGTTTCCCTTGAGTTCGGTTAGCGGAATTTTTCTTAGCAAGGCCAGCCTGACTTCTGCCCCCTCCCACGCGCTACCTACACCATCCCAGTCAAGAGCGTTGGCCATTTGAGCCATATTCTCATGGTCGTTGCTGAGCTTCCGAAGAAGTGCGAGTGCTGCAGTCATCTAAGGCTTGGCATTAATATCGCTCTGCCCGCTTGCGTCCACCTTGTTTCCGATAGTGATCCAGGCGCTGTGGATTTCGGAGAGCAGATGCTGAACTTCATCTAAAGCCGCTTTATCGTTGCGCATGTTAGCGTGTAACAGGCGTCGGGCCATGTAGTCGTAGAGCGCATAGAGATTTTGTGCGAGATTCCCACCCTCTTCAACGTTAAGGCTGGCACGTAAACCGTTGAGAATGATATCAATGGCTTTGCTGATGGCCATCCCTTTTTTGGGGATGTCACCGGCTTCAATGCCAGAACGCGCAATAATCACAGCTTCCCGTGCGCCTTCAAATAGCAGAATAACAAGTTGATGAGGGCTGGAATTCTGTACGGCTGTTTCAATGCCTATCGTGCTATAGGCTTTTGCCGGGTTGAGGTTTGATCCAAACATTAAGCCAACCTTTAATTAGAATTATCTGCTCAGCCCAGCCAGTTGTTGAGAGAGATAGCTGGATGTCGTTTGAAATTTCGCCATTAAAACATCAAGTGCGGTGAACTGTGCGCGATAGCGTTTTTCTACTTGCGTCAGGCTACGGTTCATATCCTCCATTCGGGAGGTCAGGAGTTTTGAAGATGAGTTCAATCCGTCCGTGCGAGCAGTGATCAGTCCTTCGCTGGCGTTCATGCTGGTTGTCAGCGTTTTGAATGCCGTGCCGTAGGCTGCGAGGCTGGTTGCTAGCGCCGAGAAGTCGCTGGATATCGCAGTCTGCAATACGGTCGAGTCGAGTTTTAGAACGCCGTCACTTTGCGTGCTGATGCCAAAATCGGACAGATGTTGGTAGGCACTGTCAACGCCGGCAGGTACTGTGGAAAGTGCGCTGCGCAATTGGCTCAAGGCGCTCGAAATGGTGCTGTCGCCGTTGAGGATGCCACTCGCCTTGCCAGTTGAGTCGTACTTCGATAAATCCTTCAGCATGGTCCGGGCGTCATTGTAGGCCTTGACGAATCCTTCAGCCTTGGTTTTCAGGTTTGCCGTGTCGTTGCTAATGGTTAACTGGGTCGGTGCATCATCATTGGTCTTGGTTAGATTGAGCGTGACGCCTGAAATTGCATCAATCACGGTGTTGGAACTGGTGTTGGCGATTGTAATGCCATCAATTTTCAGGATGGCATCCAGCCCCGCATCTTTTTGCGAGAGGTTGCCGACGGTAACGGGAGCGTCGGGGTCGAATGCGAACCCGCTCATTGCTGTCGTTATCTTGATCTGACTGGTTTCGCCTGATGCCTTGCTGGTGATCACCAGTTGGGCTCCGCCTGTACCATTAACGACGGTGGCATTGACACCGGCGTCTGCGGCGTTTATCGCGCTGGCGACACTGGATAGGGTAGCCCCTGCACTGATCGTCACCGGGACGGCTGAGGTGCCAGTCTTTGCCACAAAGCTGCCGGTTGATGTGCTGCCGATTTCTATGGTCAAAGTGCCACCGGCAGAGGGATCTGCGGCAGCGGCAGAGAGCAGTTTGTGTGTGCCGGCCAGTCGTTCAACTTCGATACTATAAGACCCGGCAACAGCACTGGACGTCGTGGTGGCTGAGGCAATGGTCGTATCGGCTAACACGCCTTTGTAAGCGTAGAGCGCGCTCGTCGTTGACATGCCATCAGCCGCCGTTTTCAAGGCGTCTATGGCACTTTTTATCTTGCCCAAGGCGGAGATCTGGTTGCCGTATTTTGTCTGCTGGGTTTGTAATCGCGTGACAGGCTGACGCTCCAGTGTCATCAATTGCGACACGATGCTGTTTACATCCAGCCCGGACCCGAGGCCGGCTGACGACATGGCCATGATTTGCTCCTTAAATGCAGCGACCCTTTCAGGCTTGTTGCTTGACTAAAAGCCCCTGCAGTCGATCAAGTGCTTGAGACATTGCTATCATTTCCTCTGAAGGTATCTGTCTGATCACTTCTTTACTGGCGCGATCAATCACTGTGACGACAGTTGAACCGCTTTTTTCTTCAATTGAAAACTGAACGTCACTAGTTGTCGTACTGATGAATTTTTGAACTTGCTCTACGGCAGATTCTAACTCTTTCGGCTGGATTTGTTTTTCGTCAGTTTTTTTTGTTTCGGTTGCGGAAACTTTGGCCGATACAGGTGCATCAGGCCTCGCAGGGTTGTTTGGCGTTACATGAGCTAACGCAGCACTGTTTACTGCACTAATGTTCATGATGATCTCCTTTCCTTGTAGTGCAAACCTCGGTACGGGTTACCCCGCACCGAGTGTTTGATTTGACTGAAGTATGATCTTATCGCAACAGTGACAGAACATTCTGCGGCAGCTGATTGGCTTGTGAAACCATTGCCGTACCCGCTTGCTGAAGGATCTGCGCACGGGTGAGGTTGGCGGTTTCGGCCGCGAAGTCAGCATCCATGATACGGCTTCTTGCAGCTGATTGATTCTCACGAGCGCCTTCAAGATACTGAATGGAAAAGCCCAGGCGACTTTGGATGCCGCCGACGCCGGCGCGATTGGTTGCAACACTGCCCAGCGCGGTATCAATGGCGGCGAGGGCGGTTGCGGCCGCACCCGAAGTGCTGACGTCGCCGCCGGCAGCAGTAACGCTGCTGAAGGTGCCGGCAATCGTTTGGCCTGTATCAGGGCCGACCTGGAAGGTAAAGGCGGCAAAGACGGTTTGTCCGTTGAGCTTGGCGGCACCCTGAACGCGGGTGATTTCAGCATCCAGCGCGGCGTATTCGACGTTGATCTTTGTGCGTTCCGCATCCAGCAGCGTGCCGTTCAGCGACTGGGTGGCTAGTTCGCGTTGGCGTTGCAAGGCATCGGAAACCACGGCCAAGGCGGTGTCGGCCGTCTGTGCAAAGGAGATACCGTCTGACGCATTACGCATGGCGACGGACATGCCGCGAATCTGTGAATCCATCTTCTGGGCGATGGCTAGGCCAGCTGCGTCATCGACCGATGAGTTGATGCGCAGACCGGAGGATAAACGTTGGAGTGCGGTGGTCAGTGCGCCTTGTGAGGAGTTAAGGCTGCGCTGAGAATTCATCGACATTACGTTGGTGTTGATTACTTGTGCCATTTTGATACTCCTTGTCTTGGTTGATCACTCGCGCCATCTACATGTTAGGCGCTTCTTTTGTAACCTACGGGCAGGTTTCCCTACCGTTGAACATATTCACGGCAGATCATCACGAAAACTTTAGGGGAAATTTGAAATATGTGATCTGCTAGACTTTTGATCAGCCGTACCCGTCTTTATGGATGATTTGATGAGTCAGAATGCGTTTTCAGGCCAGCAGGATGCTGTCGAATGGATTGTTTCCTGTTGTGTGGCGGGCCGGCTGTCTGATGCAGAGCATGCTGCGCGCCGCTTGGTTGAGGCCGATGGTAATGATGAGGTGGCTGTCCATCTGCTGGCTCAGGTGCTCAATCAACAGGGGGCGTTTGCCGAAGCGCTTGAGTGGATGCGGCATTTGCTTGAACTCAATCCGCTCCATGCGATGTATCACAATGACTATGGGGTGATGCTGGCTGCCCTGGGGCGATGGTCCGAGGCAGAAGCGGCACACCGGATGTCGCTGCTTATCGATTCGTCCGGGGTCGACACTCGTTTCAACCTGGCGCTGATGTTGTTTCGTCAGAAAAAGGCGGCCGAGGCACTGGCCGAGCTGGATATTCTGGGAGAAAGGGCTGGCGATTTTGCGGATATGCATGCCCTGCGCGCTGAAATCCTGATTGCCGAAGGGCATCTGGAAGAGGCCGTTATCGCCGTGTCAAATGCGGTCGAGCGGGGTGTGGAGCGCGTCGAAGTTCTCGTCGCTTTGAGCACGGCCTTGAGTCGTGCCGGGTGTGACGATGAAGCAGAGCAGCTATTGGCCAGAGCCTTGCAGATCGCTCCCGAAGATGCTGCCGTTAATTACATACTGGGCAACCGTTCTCTCTTGAAAGGGAAAACTGCCGAGGCGGGGGCGTGTTTCCGGCAGGCAATCGCGAGCCAACCGGGTTTTGCTGAAGCTCATAACAGTCTTGGTCTGGTCTTGTTGGATTCAGGGGATATTGCTGCAGCGGCCGCCGCCTTCAAACATGCGTTGGGTGCTGTCCCTGGACTGGGGGAAGTGCACAGAAATTTGGGCATTTGTTTTGTAAAGCAGGGGCAGATTGAAGCAGCGCTAGCCAGCTTCCTTAAGGCCGTTAAATTTTCTCCCGAATCCCATGAGGCGTGGAATAGCCTGGGTGAAGCACTTTCTCGTTTGCAGCGTCTGAATGAGGCTGAATCGGCGTTTCGCAAAGCGTTGGCAATTAACCCGGACAGTATCGAGGCGGGCGTGAATCTCGGGACTTTGCTTTTGTTGCGCGGGGATTTCGGGGAAGCTTGGGCCTGGTACGAGAAGCGATGGGAGCTGCCGGTCATTCGTGATAACCGCCCGCACTTTCCACAACCCGAGTGGGCCGGTGAACCGCTGGATGGCAAAGCGCTGCTGATCTATGCCGAACAGGGGATGGGTGACAATCTTCAGTTTGTTCGTTATTTGCAAGTTCTGCGCGAGCGTTATCCGACAGCACGTCTCTATTATTGGTGCCTGAAACCGTTGTTCCGTCTTTTTTCTTCGTACGCGGTACGGTGTGGTGTTGAACTGTTGCCGGAGACCGTGCAGGGTGGTATTCCTCCTATCGACTACCAAGTTGCGTTGTTAACCGTTCCGGGACGGATTGGAACCACGCTCGGTACGATGCCAGTTGATGTGCCTTACCTGATGCCTCCTGACGATCTGATTGAAAAGTGGGCGACAAAGCTTGCCGGGTTGAAAGGGGAAAAAGTAGGCTTGGTGTGGGGGAGTGGAGAAAGCTTTCGTTTTCACACGTTTCGCAGCATGCATCTCCAGCAGCTCAAACCTTTGCTTGAAGTGGGTGGAGTCAGTTGGGTCTCGCTGCAAAAGGGTGGGGCCGAGGGGCAGATTGCCTCCGAAGGCTTGTGCGGCAGAATGCTGGATCTGATGGATGGCGCGGAAGACTTTGCCGATACGGCAGCGATTATTGCTAATCTTGATCTGGTGATTAGTGTTGATACCTCAGTTCCGCATCTGGCCGGCGCGATGGGTGTTCCGGTCTGGCTGCTGGATCGGTTCGATACCGATTGGCGCTGGTTGCTTGATCGAACAGATAGTCCTTGGTATCCGACGATGCGGATTTTCCGCCAGACGTCTTTCGCTGACTGGAACTCTGTCGTGCCGCGTGTCGTTGAAGCACTCTCGGACTGGGCTTCGGATAATCCCGGGGCAGAGTCCGTGCCCGCCGGGTTGGCGCTGACGCCTGTTATTCCTGATGTGCCTGCGATAGGAGTCGTTGAGGTGGAGCCTGCGTTGAAACTTAATCTGGGTTGTGGAAGCCGCAAGATGACGGGTTTCCTGAATGTGGACTGTGTGGCGGTTTGTCAGCCGGACCGGGTCGTTGATCTGGAGAAAACGCCCTGGCCCTGGGACGCTGATTCAGTAGATGAAATCAAACTGATTCATGTGCTTGAACACCTTGGGCAAAGCACAGATGTTTTTCTGTCAATCATCAAGGAAATGTACCGTGTTTGTCGTGATGCGGCGCGTATCGAGATTATCGTGCCGCATCCGAGAAGCGATCATTATCTTGGTGATCCGACACATGTCCGTCCGGTTACCATCCCGATGCTCCAGCTTTTTGATCAACGTCTCAACCGCGAATGGGCGGCCATCGGTGCGGCTAATACGCCGCTAGGCATTATTCTGGAGGTCGACTTTGAGATTGAATCAGCGGCACATCTGCTGGAGCAGGTGTGGCAAGAGAAACTCTCGTCAGGGCAGATGAGCGAAGCGGAGATGGCCTCTGCTGTTGGTCAGTACAACAATGTTGTTATGCAGACAACAATCGTCTGGCGGGTGCGTAAGGGGCGCTGATACAGCGGGGCCTACAGGCCTTGATCCGGGACGTTCCTCACGCTTATCGGGTCAGTGCCTTCAACCAGTTATCCAGATTGTTTTCCAGCAGGTAGCGGTTTTTAACCCATTCACGCAAGGCATCACCCTCTCGGGCGAGGGTATCGGGCTCGCCAACCCTTTCACGGATGGCTGCAATCCATTTTGCGGCGTCATTTGGCAGCCAGGTGACGGGGGGGGTGTCCCTACGGTAGGGTAAGATGTCCGTACAGATTACCGGCCAGCCCAGAATGCCGTATTCGAGCAGGCGAAGATTGCTTTTGGCCTCGTTGAACGGGTGAATTTCCAACGGTGCGACAGCCAGATCCAGATCGAGTGAAGCCAGTTTTTCAGGGTAGTCGGCAAAGCGGTGAACGAATTCGTGAAATTCCTTCACATAGGCACTGGCCCCATTCGGCATCATCCCGAAGAATACCCAATCGACTTCTTCGCAGGTCGCTTTCACAACATCCAACATAAAGTGCAGATCGGCGGCATGTTGCTGAGCGCCTGCCCAGCCGACCCTTAGCTTTTCTCCCCGGCGACGTGTCGGCTGCAGTTTTCCCCAGACCGCCCACGCCAGTGTATTAGGCAGCAGGCGGATATCCTCGATCATGCCTCGACAGGCTTCGGCCAGCGGTTCGGTACTGACAATTAGGCGATCACTGGCGGCAAGGCCGAGGCGAAGACGTTCGTTCATCAGTGCAGAGGGTAGCTTTTTATGGACATAGCTACCGGTCGGTATGTTGGTAATCAAATCATCCAGTGAGTAGACGCGAAGTACCGCTGAGTTGATTTCCTTGTAATGTAACAGGCCGATGCAGCGAACGTCATCGACCGGTGCGTGCATGATCAGTGTGTCGGGGGCTAGGCGGGCCAGTTCAATCGGTGTCGGTGTTCGATCCGGGTGGCCGGATTTGGGCTGGCAAATCGAAGCGCATTGTGCCAGGCCATTTTCGTGGAGTGCGCGCATCGGTGCAAAGGTTCGGTATTCAGCTTGTCCCACGCTTGCCAGCGGCATCCAGAGAAGCCGGGGGCGATCACGGAAGTCCTGATTCCACGGCACAACCAGTTCGCCTTCGGTCACTGGGTTGTTGGAAGACAGGCTTAGATTGCGGTTCCATGCCGGGTCGTTGGCGAGTTTTGGTAACCAGCGTTTCGCCAGTTGGTGGGCCTCTTGCTGAAGGCGTGGCGCGCGCTGTTGTTTCATTTCCGCGGGTTCCGCGTCGAGCGAAGCGGAACCGTAGTGAATTAGCGTGGCAAAGGGCGTCCAGACAATCCAATAACCCAGAGCCTTAATTTTCAGGCAAAAATCAACATCGCCGTTGCTGAGCCTGAAGGTTTCTTCATCCAATCCTTCAACAGTTTGATAGAGGGATTTCCGTATCAGTAGGCAGGCTCCGCTGACCGCAGAATAATTCTGATCAACCAGCCCACGCAGCATGTAGCCCGCTTGTTCGGGGGATTGATCTTGGCCAAACACATGCCCGGCGGTTCCATTCATGCCTAGAACCATCCCCGCATTTTGTACTTGTTTGGCGTCTGCGGTGAGCAGGCGTGCGCCAACAACGCCGATTTCAGGGCGTTGTGCGTGACTCATCATTACATTAAGCCAGTCAGCGTTGAGTGCCACGGTATCGTTGTTCAGCAGCAGCAGATATTCGCCTCGTGCCTCACGTGCGGCGAGGTTGTTCATTGCTGAAAAATTGAAATCGCCAGGTGCGCTGAGAATCTGGACTCGTTCCGGGAGTGCCGCAGATAGGGCCTGGTAATACGCCGGAACTGTGGGATCGTCACTGCTGTTGTCGACAATCAGGATTTCCCAATCCGGATATTGTGTCCGCGATAGAAGGCTCTCGATGCACGGGCCCAGCAGATCGAGCCGGTTCCGGTTTGGAATGATGATCGAGACTTTGGGTGTTGTCGCGTGAAGATAGTTGATGCGTCGCGTTTGACCCGGAATCAAGCCAGCGTGGATTTCGGCTTTGATCTGCCGGCGTTCAAAATGATCCTGCAGTGACCGCGTGGCGGCCTCGTCGTTGGCTTGTTGGGTAAGCGAATCCGGAACGTGGTACAGGACATCCGGAATGTGACCGATCGAGGATTCGCCACAGGCGTCGAGAATACGTAAGGCGATATCGTATTTTTCACCACCGGCGTGCCTGGAGTAG
>JBIJCY010000155.1:0-6735 GCA_044344385.1 Rhodocyclaceae bacterium
GAGTAGCCGCCGGCTGCAATAAGTGCTTCCTTGGCCACAAAGAAGCTTCCGATGTAGTCGGTGGAACGCAACAGATCGGGGTTGAGGTCGGGTTTGAATTGAGGCGACTGGCGCAGACCTTCACGGCTGACGGCATCTTCATCCGTGTAGATCAATCGCCAGTCGGGATGGGTCGTACTATAGTCGCCGCAGACCAAAAGCAATTGCTGGGAGAAGTGTGTTCCGCATTCGAAGATGCCAATCCAGTTTGCCTTGGAGCGGAGAATTTGTTGGTTGATTGCATTGGCAAGAGATTGATTTTCTTTAACCTCAATCCAGCGCACATTGCTCTCGTCACGCTCAAATTCCGGATCAGGCGATGGCGATTGTGCAAATATTGACAGCCGCCAGCCATTGAAGAATTGCTGGGACAAGGAGTCGATTGTGTCGGCTAAAAAGGCTTCATGGCCGGGTTGAAGCACAAGCACGAATTCAAATAATGGGTGCTGTTTCCAAAGGGTGTTAACGTGTTCGTTGAAATACCGGGTGTCAATTTCGCGCAGGCTGTGCTGCGCTATCCATGTGTTGTATGCGGCTTCGCCATTTGATTCTGGTGTTGTACCCGATGTTTCCTGTGGCGAGTTATTCTTCCCGAGCAGGGCGACAGCCTTCAACTGGATTTCGTCCAACAGTTTCAGGGCCTCTTGTTTTTGAATGCGAAGTTCATGCACCTCCGCATCCAATGCCGACCATTCGGCGTCAAGCCAGGAAACGTTGTCCAGACGGGGCGAGGTGGCAAGCAGAACGTCGCGGACGAACAAGTGCATCTCCTGATCGTCCGGCTCTTTTTTCAGGATAAGCGCGCTGGCGGCGAGGGTTCGGCCAAAATCTTCCTGCATCGCATAAACTGCCGCGAGCTTGCGCAGGCAGTTGGTTGAGGCGGGTTCAAAGCCTGCGCCTATTTCCAGCAAGACGGCGGCTTCAGGCAGGCGCCCTTGTTCGGCGTAATGGCCGCCGAGGTCGTTGTAGATCTCCCAGCGACGGGTGTTGTGACGTGCAAGCTCTTCCATCAGGGCAAGCGCTTCAACTTGGTGTTCAGCAATAACCAGATTGCGTAGTTTCAGGCAAAGATCAGCTTCTTCATTCGGCTGCAAGGTGTTGGCAGTATTCTCCGGCGGTACTGAAGTCCCCGTTTTAGTGAGCACCCTTGTGCCGAGGGTTTCGCACAGGCTGGCTGAGCGATCCATCAGCCACTGCGATAATTCTGCCAGGGCGCCGTTTTCGTTAGATGACTCCCGTGCGATGGGCAGTCTGGAGAGCTGTTTGGTAAAGTTTTCCAGTTCATCCAGACGGTGCTCGCTCCTAAGTGCCCAGTAATCGCGTAATGATGAATCCGGGGAAAGCTGGGGTGCGCTGGCGGGAAGTTTTTTGTGCCACTCGATGGATGCAAGCTGGGAGTTCTCTATAAAGCGCCGCACGTGCCGCCACGACAGTTTGAGACTCTCCGCGTTCAGCGAGGCAAAAGCACCCAGATGTTCCTTCGCCTTGTTCAGTGCATCCGGTTCGCTGGCGAGTCGAACAGCGCCTTTGGGTGATCGGTCATCGCTACCATGCTGATCCCAGTATTCAGAAGGTACGATCAGTACAGGGCAACCACAGGACAGTGCCTCAAGAATGATGCTGGATTGTTCGAAGCAGTAGAGAACTTCGGATCGGCGGAGCAGATCCGCTAACTCGGCAGGCGTTCGCGGTATGTCCAGGCACAGACTGGTGGCCTGAAAATCCAGTGCTGGATCGACTGCTCCGCCGAAGGCAAGGTACTTGTGCGCGTAGTAACAGGCTCCCTTACGCTGGTTGTCGTGAGGATTGTTATGATTATTAAAAATCGAGAGGTCTACAGTAGGCAAAGTGAGTAATTCCCCCGGCATACCCTCGGGGAGGCACCACTTTTGGATATAGAACACGAGGTCGCTTGGGTGAAACTGGGCGTCTCCCCCAAGGTGCCCCGGTTTGTTGAGCAGCCATCGTGTAACAACCGGAGTGGCAAACGGGTTGCCGGGAATGACCTCGGGGTAAATCGAAATCGGGATGCGTCCGGTACGATAGTGATTAACGACAATCTCTGGCGTCAATGCAGGAGTGCGGAGTTTTGGGTTGTGAACCCGGGCGGGGGCGATGTAGGCCTCTTCACCCAACTCGTTCAGTGCGTGGCAAAGGTAGTGCAGGCAACGGATGCCCGCCGCCGACTGAACGTAGTCGGGCGTGTAGATGTAGTAGGGGCTATTCCGGCTGCTAAAAAAGTCGGGGTTCACTTTCAGCCACCTTGTCGCATGATCGCCGGCATCTTTCTGGGCGCTTTAGCGGAATGCCACCGCGAGTGGGGTGAGAAAGTGCCGCATTCTGGTGAAGGTCTCAGGTGGCATGGTCTCCTTGAGTTCGCGATAGTAGCTCTGGAAACGGTAGGAGAGGAAGAGCACTGCGTCCGGCTTAAGTACATTCAGTTTGGATGGCGGGAAGTCGGTGAAGCCGTTGGCAAGCGGCGTCTCGGCTATCGTCGTGCGGCTGGTAAAGCCGACGATGTTGATGCGGCCCTTGAACGCCTCAAGAATTTCCTGGTGGCGCCGGTGACCGGGTTCGCCCCAGACGACGACACGTGCGCCGGACGATGAGAGCTCGTCTGCAAGGCTAGCGACAAATGCATCGTTCAGCGCCGGAACGAGTGTGGCATCCGAATCGTGCTCACCGAACGGCACGGTCGGTGCAACGGCCGCGCCCGCCGGGCGGACAAAAACGCGTGTCACGGTGTCGACCAGCAGATCGCAGTGGCTGGCGACTAGCCCGATGGCGGTGAGCGATTGAGTGATGTCCTGGCCGTGGTGATGGCCGTAACCGTAGTGGTTGAAGTTGGTGCGCAGTGCGCGCTCCTGCGAGCCACGGCAGTAGAGCGTGCCACCTGGCGCAAGTACCCGGTCGATCATCGCAACAAGACGGAGGTAGTCGTCTGGCGAGAACTCATCGAGCACGTAGCTGCAGATCATCAGGTCGACTGACTTGTCCGGAATGTGCTCGGCCTCCCAGCTCGGAAGGTGCGCGATGGTGTTGGGGGCAAGCCACTCTTCGGCTCCGAACGGGAGCCGCGCAAACTGGTAGTCGAGGTAGTCGCGATAGCGGGTGATGTGTCCGTCGCCAGCGAGGCGCCCGCCCAGCGCGCTTTGCAGCACATAAGGCAGGCCGATGCCTTCGAGGCCGATGTAGTTTCTTGTGTTTAGTTGGCCGCTAAGCGTCAGGCCGACCATGTGTCGCCCCGAGCCGGGGCCGATATCCAGAATACGCTTGGCGGATGCCAGAAGAGGTTTCATCTGGCGAAGGTCGAGGATCGTTTCGAGGGCGTCGATTTCGGTGTTCAGGCGGACAGGCGTTGAAGTGATCGTTGACGGGATGCGTGCGTAGAAAGACTCAAAAGCCTGTTTGAGCGCGAGTTCTTCTGTAGAAAGCTTGCCGATAGTTTTCTGGAGGTCAGCGTGCCGGAATGAAGGCGCGTTCTGGCTGCCGATCAGATCGAACATCTTTCCCGGGTCGTTGCTGTCTTCCCACTGGCGGCGTGTGTCGCTCCAGTACTGATAGGCGACTTCGCCGCCATAGCCGAGGGGGTAACGGGCCATGCTCTTTGCGTGGCGGAATGTGCTGGTTTGGATCATGGATGGAATTCTCGTCTCGAATGGTTTATGCCGACTGACTTGGAAAAATCTGGTTAATAGCCACGGGCGTGGGCGGGTCGATATCCGCAGGCTTGAAGATGGGCTTGGAAAACAGCGGATTGGCCCGGGAACAACGGTCACGCACCAGAATGACCACCGGCAGCAGCTGGCAGAAGCGCAACGTGAATGTGTTGTCGCCCAGCATGGCCTTGAGGTTATTCTCCTGTGCCCCAAGGTCACCACCGGCAATGATCAGTGCGTCCGGGTCGAACGCCAGCAGGCGTTCCCGCAAGGCGTCGTCGTTGGCTGCGGTTGGCACAATCAGCGGCACATTGTGCAGGCCTTGCAACTCGGGACGAACCATTGTCTCGAAAACGCTGGCGCCGCCACCAAACGCGGCGATACGGCTGTTGCCGGTAACCAGTTCGCCGATCCGGCGTTTGAGATAGCGATACGCTGCGCCCCGCGAGAGATCCATGTTTTCTGTGGCCTCTTGAAGCTCCTTCGCAGTTTCAGATTTGGCCAGTGCTTCACGGTGCGGCTTCGAATCGCGCCGGGCGAAGACAGTGGTGAGATAGGTGTCGTACTCGCAACTGATCGGCACAATACCCTTGTCCCGTAGCAGGCCCACGAGGTTTGTACCATGCAGATCAATGGCGCCCTGAAAGTCACGCCAGTCACTGCTGCTGATCTCGCTGCGCAGGTAGAAAATACCGTCGTCGGCCAGGCCGCGGTCAACGCAACGCATGAAGCGATGGAAATCATAGCCGCTCAGTTCGTAGGCCACGTGGGCGCCGATCATCACGTCAAAATAGCGCTCGGGCAGGTTGTCTTCAATGAGCCAGACGGGCACGTGAAAGCGCGCTCCCGGGGCAGTGTCAGCGATTTTCGGGAAGGGCTTCCCGACTGTTTCGTAATCAAGAAAGTCGTGGGTTTCGGTACCGGCACCCAGCACATCCATCGTCGACAGCACAAGATTTTGCAGTGTGTAGCCGGCGAGGGTTCCATCAACTGCAACGTAGGTGCAGTTCGTGTTTCTCAGAAAGGCGGAGAGGCCTTGGCGGGCACAGCCTGCGCCAAAATCCAGCACGCGCGCTGGCAGATTTTTGAAACGCTGGATGTTGCGCCAGTCGGTCATGGTTTCGGCCATGTCGTAGCGCAGATCAACACGGAAGCCGGTGGTTGCCAGCAGCTTTGACGTCGTATCACAGAAGGCGGCATAGCGTCTCATCCAGTCCAGTTCATCCGGTGTCACGTCTCCCAGGTTATGCAGCAACTCGGGAAACTGTTGCAGATGGGTTGAATGAATGCCCAGCCACAAAATGAGGCGTTCGGGGCAGTAGTAGTTTTCCCAGCCGTTCCCGAGGTCGATGTAGTAGCCAAAACTATTTGCCGCTTCATCTGCGGGGAGTTTGGCCCGCGCAACGTCACGGGATGTCTGGAATATAGCTTTGTCAATCATGGGTCTAGTGGACTCGCAGGAAAGTGGGTTGGAGTGGTAAGTAAGGTGAGTGAAGAAAACTCTTGGCGTTTAGGGGGTGAATCGTTGCGGGCGCCGGACGGGGCGTGACGCACCCTCATCGGTATCCTCGTCAAAACTTTCGGGAATGTTGCCGCCTTTCAGCCATTCGAGGTATAGCGCGTAGTCCGTGTTGGCGGGATCGGGCGGAATGAACACACCATCCGACAGTCGAACGATCATGGCGTGTGAAGTTAATCGATACATGGCGTTAAAGTTCTGACGACAAGTTGATTCCGGACAGGCCGGATACGTGCAGTTGGCCGTTAAGGCCGCCGGATGCGCCTTCGGATTTCCCGGCAAGGATGAGTGCGGTTGGGCCGGCGCCAATCACCGACAGCGTCGATACGTGCAGCGTGTTGCCTTTGGTTACAAAGGCAAAATTCCCGTCGTCCTGAAGGTCGACGGTCGGAGCCGAACGCTTTTCTGCGCGGAATGGAATATTCGCGAAGATGGTTGAGTCACCCGAGCTAAAGCTATCTCCGATCGCTGTGAGTTCGCGCGATTCCCCAAGTCGTTCGAAATAGCGTCGGCACAACGCAAGCTCATCGTCGTGAGCGAGAGTCTCGAACGCGGAAGCTTTAGTGCCGACCTCAAGCTGAACGCCGGTGAGGCAAAAAGTTGCGCCGGCCGTGCCGGCCACTGATACGGCACCCTCGGCGCAGATGTGGTTGCCGTCAATCCAGCTTCCGGCCGGGGCAAGGTTTGGCGGCATGGCCGCCAGATTGAATACGAGTGCCATACCCTTGCCACACCCTTCAGTATTCCAGTCGCCCATCGTGTCGCCGGGGATGCAAACCGCTTTGTGCTCCCAGGTGTTTGCCGTGGCGATCTCGAACACAAACGGGAGGCTGCGGGTCGAGTTTGCGTTGGCTAAGCCGCCCGAATGTAGGCCGATAATGCTTGAGCGCACCCAGAACGAGAGCGTCAGCGCGTGTGCCTTGGGTGTTCCAAAACCGGTATAGGCAAGGCGGTCGGCTTCGATGATCTGAACAATGTTGAACCAGTCGCCGGCATTCAGGGTTCTGGCGTGCTTGACGATCAGCCCTAGATGGCTCTCAAAGCCCTTGGGTGGGGAAATGCTGGTGGGGTTTTGCTGTGTTTCAAAGGTGTTGGCATCGGCACCGGAGAAGTGCCAGCGGTCGGCGACGAAGGTGCCGTTCGAAGCGGCCACCGGTAGGCCGGCATTTCGCTGATCAATACGCATCGCGCCGTTTATCCCGATGTTACGAAAAGCCGAATCCATCTCTCCGCAAATCTCCGTTTGATCAGTGTTTCCGGTGTGCTGTCGATACCAGTATTTTTGTAACATAACACAAGGAATTTGTTCGTTGCCGCTTTTTGGTCAATCTCTTTAATGATTGTTCAATCAGGCTTCAGTTATTGCATAATCGGCCGTAGAAGTACGAAGGCTCGCCTCAGGAGCCGTGCGTTTACCCTGGAGAATGCGCAATGTTTTTTCGTCTGATTGATCGGCTGTTGACCCGCCTCGGCCTGCGCAAGCGCAAGGAAAAAAAGCCGCCGAACATGTACCCCTTC
>JBIJCY010000048.1:0-13868 GCA_044344385.1 Rhodocyclaceae bacterium
GGTTTGCGTTTCCTCGTTTATGGGCAATCTGATCCGCATGCCGGCGGCTGTGTTGAGCAAGCTGTTGTTGGGTATTCTTTTTTTCGGCTTGATTGCACCGGCCGGCGTGCTGTGCAGGCTTCTCGGTGTCGACCCGCTCCAGCGCCGATTGGCGACGCGCACGCTGTCCTACTGGGTGCTGCGCCGGCCGGATGCAAAGCCGGATCGATTTTTCAGGCAGTCCTGATAGCCTGTGCGAATTCTCGGTATTTCAGCTTTCTATCACGACAGCGCCGCCGCACTGATTATTGATGGTGCCATTGTCGCCGCCGCGCAGGAAGAACGCTTCTCGCGCATCCGGCACGACGCCGCCTTTCCGGCGCAGGCGATGGCCTATTGCCTCGAAGCGGGTGGCATTGCGGCCGACGCGCTTGATGCCGTTGTGTTCTACGAAAAGCCTTTCCTGAAGTTTGACCGACTGATCAAGTCCTATCTGGGCATTGCGCCCCGCGGATTTGAGTCCTTCTGCACCGCGCTCCCGGTGTGGGTTCGGGACAAACTCTTTCAGAAACGCTTTCTGGTGCGGCAGATGCGTGCGCTAAGCCCGAATATCGACTGGGCAAAACGGATCATGTTCTCGGAGCACCATCTGAGCCATGCGGCGTCGGCCTTTTATCCTTCGCCTTTTGACCAAGCGCTGGTGCTTACGCTTGACGGTGTGGGTGAATGGACAACCACCTCGGCGGCGGTGGGCCGCGGCAATCGCCTCGACATCATCAAGGAAATTCGTTTCCCGCATAGCCTCGGCCTGCTCTATTCGGCCTTTACGAGCTACACCGGTTTCCGGGTGAATTCCGGCGAATATAAAATGATGGGGCTCGCACCCTATGGCGAGCCGCGCTACCGGCAGCAGATTCTCGACCACCTGATCGACCTCAAGGCCGATGGTTCCTTTCGCCTTAATCAGGACTACTTCGATTACTGCGCCGGCATCAGTATGACGAGCGATCGATTCGACGCGCTGTTCGGCGGCCCGGCGCGCCAGCCGGAAGAGCTGCTCACGCAGCGGCACATGGATCTTGCCGCCTCCGCGCAGTCCGTGATCGAAGAAGCTGTGCTGCGCCTGACGCGTGCACTGGCGGCCGAGACCGGGCAGCGCAATCTGTGTCTGGCCGGGGGCGTGGCGCTCAACTGCGTGGCCAACGGTAAGATCCTGCAGGCCGGGAACTTTGACCGGGTCTGGGTTCAGCCCGCTGCCGGCGATGCCGGGGGAGCTCTTGGTGCAGCACTCAGCGCATACCATCTGTACAAGGGCATGCCACGCCCGTCACAAGCGGCTGATAGCATGCGCGGCAGCTACCTCGGCCCGGCGTATTCGGACGATGAAATTGCACGGCGGCTAAACGCCTGCGGCGCGGTGTTGCACACGCAGGATCAAGACACACTTCTGGCACGTGTGGTGAAACTCTTGTGCGAAGGCAAGGCAGTGGGCTGGTTTCAGGGGCGGATGGAGTTTGGTCCGCGTGCGCTCGGCGCACGCTCAATCCTCGGAGATCCGCGCAACCCCGACATGCAGCGCACGCTGAACCTCAAGGTCAAATATCGCGAGAGTTTCCGGCCCTTTGCACCGGCCGTTCTGCGCGAAGATGTAGGTGAATGGTTCGATTTTGACGAAGACAGCCCTTACATGCTGATGGTCGGTGGCGTGCACCCCAAGCGCCGCCATGCGATGACGCAGCAACAGGACACCTTGTTCGGCATCGACAAGCTCAATGTCATTCGCTCCGACATTCCTGCTGTAACGCACGTCGACTACTCGGCGCGAGTACAGACCGTGCATGCGGAAACCAACCCACGGTTTCATGCGCTGTTACAGCGCTTCAAATCAGATACCGGCTGCCCGGTGCTGGTCAACACCAGCTTCAATGTGCGCGGTGAGCCCATCGTGAATACGCCGGAAGACGCCTTCCGCTGCTTTATGGGCACGGGCATCGAAGCGCTCGCCATCGGCAATCACCTGCTACTAAAGGACGAGCAGTCTGCTGAATTGATGCAGGATTATCGGGAACAATTTCATCCGGACTAATCAGTTTCGGTCGTCTGAAGTGACTCGACCGGCAGGCTAATAGATACGGCCATCTTCAAACATAATCTGCCACGAGGCAATATCCATAAGCTTTCTGGCGATGCGCTGTTTCTGGTCTGGGTATTGATGGTTTAACAGCAGCAATCTCAGTCTTTCGTTGTCCATTATATTCGCTGTCTGCACCACGGCAGAATACCCTTCAGCATGGTTTGCGCCATCTTGTCCTGCCCCTCGGGCGTGAAGTGCACTTCGTCGCAGTAGTCGGCTGAGGAGAGCACTGGTTCGGTGGTTACGATGTCGGCAAGGTCAGGCTGTTCGGCCAACTGTCGTGCGAGTTCCTGATAGCAGCGGTTCATCAGCACGGCCTTCCGGTTCTTGTTGATTTCCTGCGCGTCGCCGTCGCTACGCAGGTCGTCGCGGAAGGGTTGGATGAAGGCGCGGTGGTGAATGCCTTCATGCGCGCACAGCGCGTGAATGCGCTGGATATTACGCAGGTAGATCGTCACGCACTTGCGAATGCCAAGTTCAAGCTTCTCCGGCGTTTCCATGAGCGAGGCCATATGGCGCTCAACCATACGGCTGTAGATGTTTTGCCAAATGTGGCGGGCAATGGCGGAATAACTGAAGAGTGGTGAGAGTGTGCGGAAGGCGAAGGACATTTCGGCAACCAGCTTGCGCTGCGTGCGGTGCGTGTCGCCCGGCAGCACGCCCATGATCATGTAGTGGCAGTCGTTGTAGAAGTCGAGATTGACGACGGCGAACGGCTGGCGTTCGACGAGCGACATTTCAACAAGCAAGCGCGACTGCGTCGAGACGAAGCCGCCCAGTGCCCACGGCACGACCTGATAGAGGTGGCCGGCAGTCTTGAGGTGTTCTTCAAGCCGCACGGAGTAGGTGTCAGGGTCGTTCAGCAGCCCCTGGGCGACAGAGCCGCCGAGCACGAAGATGCTGCGGCTGCAATCGTCCAGCGGTTTGTCGTGTGTGTTGACGAAGTGGAAGAGCGCAGGCAGATCGTCGTGCGCTCGCACAGGGTCGAAGATCGGGTAGGCGTCTGTGTTGATGTTGTAGCCGCTGCGCATCGCGCCCTCGCGCGAGGTGACCATGCGGTTGTAGTAGCTCTCGCCGAAGGGGCGCGTCCAGCCGTGCGTAACATAGGGCATCTCTTCGCGCTGGAAGGAAAGGTGCACCCAGTAATAAACGTGGTGCACGCGATCCATGTAGATGCGGAAAGCGATGTCGGCCAGCGCGCCGGCGAGGCCGAGACCGGCGATGATGGCCGCAGCCAGCGGCGCAACGGTGGAGAAGGCGGCCAGTGCAAGCAGGGGCAGGGCGAGGCGGGTGCGCTGTTGCTGGATTTCGATGGGGAACTTGAGAAGTTCGCCACGGTAGTGAACCGCCACGGTGGCAGTGGGCTTGAAGGCGAATGCGTAATTAATCGTCTTGCGGACGGTCTGGTAGTGGTTGAAATCGTTACCGCAGGCGATGACGTTGAGGTCAATCTTGCGCAACCACAAGCGGCGCGCAAGACGCGTCATGGTCTTTTCACGGAAGCCGCCCACCAGCAGTGTTTCATCGGCCAGCGGTGCCAATGCCGGTGCGCGTTTCTCGGAGACGACGAGCATGAGCTTACCAACGTTCTCGAAGCGGCGAACGTAGTCGAGTGCCGCCCGGACATTGTCGTCGTCCGGGCAGTTGGCCCAGACGACGACGTTGAGTGCGCGTGAAGACGAGCTGGGCTGATCCGGTTGCTCTGACACCTGTGGCTCCGTTGTGGATAGGGGCGAAACGAACGCCATGCTATCAGAGCCTAAAGGTGCAGTCAGTAGCCGGAGCGGGCATAATAGCCCCGCGCCGCAAAAAGGCTTCGACAAGAACTCTACAGAACAGGCAATTTGCAGCGTTAAAAGAAAAACACTCAAACAGCGGAGATGGAATGGAATTCAATCTGGTCTACGGGAATCACGGGAAAAATCCGGTACAGGTCATGGATTTGCTGCTTATGGTGCGTTTCGGGCTTGAATCGCTCGGGCATCAGGTGGCCATTGAGCGAAATATGGCGCCGGGCAAGGCCAACATCATCATCGAGTGTTTTACCTATGACTTTCTTGAAATCTATCGCGAATTCTCCGAGGTGCCGGGGACCGATTACATCCTGATCGCGAGTGAGTGCATGACCAATGGCACTTTCAATCAGTTTGGCGAGGCCAAACCGGGGCCGATTGACCGCAAGCCGGACTCGCACTATGACGATGCCTATTACTGGAAGAAGCGTCACAAGACCTTTCTTGAAGCGCTGAAGCGCGCACGCTGCGTGTGGCATTTGTCGGATATTGAAGCTGATATTTATCGCAAGAGTTTAGGCATTGATAACGTCTACTACCTGCCACACGGATATGCGCCCGAGTTTCAGCGGGTGGTTCACAAGCGCCCGGAACACAAGGATATCGACGTGCTGTTTACCGGCACGCCGACGCCGTATCGCCAGAAGAAGTTTGCAGAGATAGCAGAAAAGGGGCTTCAGGTCCGGCACGTGCCGCCGCTGGGGCATCCGCAACGCGAGGATCTGGTTGCGCGCGCCAAGCTGGCGGTGAATATTCGTCAGGACGAGAACTGGGTTTACCCCTCGAATTCACGCTTCCATTATCATTTGAACAACGCCTCGCTGCTGGTGACAGAGCGCTGTACAGCCAGCTGCGATCTGTCGAAATTCGTGGTTGAAAGTGCGCCGGAGGATATTGCCGAGGTGTGCGCCGAGTTTGTGCGTAAAGGGAACTATCAGGAAGAAGCGCAGGCACGGCTGGAGCGCTTCCGCGCCGAGCGGCCGATGGGCCCACTGCTAGAAGCCTTGCTGGACGAGTCGTACTCGCGATAGTTATTTCCGTCGCTTGCTGGAATGACGGTTTATACGAGACTCTTGTCGTAAGGCGGGGAGTGACCGAAGCGCAGGTGGCGCCCGTCTCGATGAAAGAAGCGCCCGCGCGGGCCGCCCTCGGGTTGGCTGAGCAGAAGCAAGGCCATGCAGATCACGGTGTTCGGGCTGTTGGGGCTACCGGTATTCATTTCCGTTCGGGCCTCACCCGGCTCCAGTAAATTCAGTTGAAGATCAAGCTCAGGATAGCGGGCGCCGTATTCATCCGAGAGCGTTTGCACAAGGTTGTTGAGCGCAGCTTTGGATACGCCGTAGAGGCCGGCGCAGTGGCCACCGTGCCAACCCGATTCCGAGCCGAGAAAAACAATGCGCGGATGCCCGTTGCGCTCCAGTGCAGGAAAGACATTGCGAACCATGTGCCACGGGGCGCGCACGTTCGGGTTCATGATCGCGTCCCAATCATTCCAGCTTTCATCGGTGGACGGCCAGCGGCTGCCGGGCGGCGGTTTGGCGGAGCAATGGACAAGCCCAGTGAGGCCGTCGTTGCCGGTGAGTCTGTTGATTTCCTCGCAGGCGGCTTCGATCTGCTCCGGGAGGTTGAGATCAAGGGGGCGGATTAGGCATTCACCTACGGCAAATCCGAGCACTTTGCCTTCGTCGATGACGGCTTGAAGCACATGCGAACGCCGGCTACTCAGAACAAAATTTGCGCCGGCGGCCATCAAGGCCAGCGTGATCGACCGTCCGTAGCCCGTGCCTGCGCCGGTAATCCAGAACCACTTGCCTTGCAACCGGCTCCAGCGCTCTGCCGGCAGGCCGAAGCGATGCTGTGCTGCGGTCTCCAGCGTATTGTTGAGCGCAACCGGTGTGCCGGGTGGTGCTGCGTTCATGTCTCGCTGCTCAGCTTCTTGGCCTTCCAGTCGGCGTAGCCGCCGAACTTGATTCCGTGCTGCTCGGCGGCTTCGAGAATGCGGTGCAGGCGGTGGCGCCGGACTTCCTGGTCAATGTATGGATCAACGCTATACCAGAGCTGGCTAGGCACTGCGGTGGGGTGGTCGCGATAAATCTGGGCCTTGTCACCGTTGAACTTGATGCCATGCTTTTCCGGCTCGGCGTGGTAGATGCTGCCGGCGTTGAGCACAAGCGTATTGATGTTCTCGATCATGTCGAAGTTGTGGCGGTTACGGACCATGTTGTCGATGGTCTCGTCGATGTCTTTTTCGGTTTCGAAGGGGATGCCGATGACGAGGTTAATGGCGACAACTAGCCCGGCTGCTTTCGTCATTTCGATGGTCTTCTCGATCATATTAATCGTGTAGCCCTTCTTGTGCAGCTTGAGGGTGTTCTTGGCCCATCCGTCTATGCCGTAGCGTAGGCTCTGAAATCCGGCTTCCTTGAGGACTTCGAAATATTCTTGGTTGTACCCCTTCTGTACGCGCAATTGGCCGCCCATGACGATGCCCTTTATATTGCGCTTGATGATTTCCTCGCACATCGCGCGCACGGCGGCTGGGTCGCCTGAAAGGTCGCTGTCGTTGAAAAGGAAGATGCGTCCCCCCTTGTCGACAAACCATTCGATCTCGTCGGCCACGCTGGATGGCGAACGACGGCGCCAGTCGAAGCGTTCGCCGCAGAAGGTGCACTTGGACCAGCGGCAGCCGCGTGAGAGCAGCACCGGGATGAGTTGGTAGTGGTTGAAGTTGCGGTAGAGGCGAATGTCGGTCCAGTCGTAGGTCGGGTAGCCGATTTCATCAAGATCGGTCGGCAACTCGCCCGGAACGAAGGTGTGACCGAGAGGTGAGTTAAGTGCTGTCTTGGAAATAATGCCGGGGATGTGGAAGCGTTTCTTGCCTTCGAGCAGCGCCTGTATCAGTAGTGGTAGGCTGTTCTCCGCTTCGAAGACGACCATGTGGTCGAAGTCTCCGACGGCGTGGGGTGCGGTTTCCGGGTTGATACAGTCGTAGCCACCAACTACGATGAGTGCTTCCGGTAGCGCAACTCTCAGGCGGGTGATGATGTCCTTGGAGAGCAGACGATTGGTCTGGTGAATGGAGAGGCCAATCATTTTTGGCTTGGCTACCTGGAGCTCGGCAATGATTCGCTCGATTTCTGGAAGAAAATAGTCGACGCACTCGCGGTTCTGCCAGAACTCTTCGACTTTATCCATCGCCCATGGATCGCTCGGCATGGGCTTTCCACTGGGCGTGAACAGTTCGGGATAACCGTCGAGGATGCGATGTGAGTGGTAGCGGTGATAAAAGATCAGGTCGAGATCGATGGTCTGGAAGTTGCAACCTGTTTTTTGCAGAATTTTATGAACATAGCCGACGCCGTTCGGCAACAGCCCCATGAAGCGGGCGGGCATATCCATCAGGATGAAATCTTTATTTTTTTCGATTTTCAGTGGTGGAATGTCGACCGGATAGATGCAACTTCCAAGATCCTGAAATGCACTTTGGGGAACTGTGCCATGAGGGAGCTCGTTAGCCAGTGCCTCCCAGTCGAGAGTTCGTAAAGAGGGGGTGACGGCTGCAATACGGTGATGAATGTCAACGCGGTCAAGGTAGCGTACTGCTGTTATGAAAATCAGATCAACCGGAGTGTCTTCCTGCAAAGGCAGGACCGGAATCCCGCACAGGCGCGTGTTGGCCAGTTCAGGACTGTCGTCGAAAATATGCGTTACCTGTTTTGTAAGGCAGGGCAGACTTTGCAGGAGGTAGCGTGCCACTGCGCCTCCGCCATAAAAGCCAATTCGCGGGAATGCAAGCAGGCGGCATTCAACGGCCTTCAGCAAGGCATCATCTACGGAAGAAGGGGTCTCTGCATTGCCCACAAAAAGCCTGGTGGCCATCAGTTGGCGCTTCTGACTGAAAAACTCGTTCTCCGGCATTCCGCTTACATAAACAGCAAAGGCTCCGGTAAAGCCCTTCTCTCGCAAATCTTTCTGCATGGGCCTAGGATCGGCACACATGGCGAAAATAATGGCGTCGGCTTGTTTGGCCAGCGCGATGTCGTCGACAAATTTCGGGCTATGTAACGCTGGAATTCCCTGAACCTGCCCTGACTCTGGTGGGCTGCGATCAACAAAGGCGATGACTTCAATATCCTTAGCGTGCAATACAGCCAAGCACTGTTCGCCAAAGGCGCCGGCTCCCCAGATGATTACTTTTCTCCAGGTTGGGGATGCAAGATCTTTTGTCATTACTGTGGTTCCAGTTTGGTTTGGCATTGAGTAGAACAGATTGTCCTACTGTTTTACTCGGGTTTGCAAGCAGCGTAGTGCTCAGGTTCTTTTGGCGGCTTTCAGGGCGCTGTTCCGCGTCCGGATGCGCAGTATTTACACTAGATATTCGAGAAGCGGGAGTTGGTAATCATGGTAAATCCCTTTATTAATTCCGCGATCCCTGCATCCAGAGAATGATTCGGGTGAAAGCCGGTGGCTTCAATCTTTGCATTGGAAACTATGTAGTTTCGTTGATCCGGATCTTTGCCCATGGGAGCTTCAAGAAAGACAAAGTCAGGAAGCTGTTTCTGGATGTGCTCACACAATTCCTTTTTCGATACGTTGGCATCGGAAAGGCCGACGTTATAGATATTTCCCTTCATGGCGGAGAAGTTGATAATTCCGTGCTGGAAGGCTCGGGAAACGTCGCGGACGTGCACGTAATTTCGCTTGAAGTGTCCCTCGAAAAGGATGACAAAGCGGTCATGTACAGCGCGATAAGTGAAATCGTTCACAAGCAGGTCGATACGCATGCGGGGAGACATACCGAATACGGTTGCCAGTCGGAAGCTGATGGTGTTTTGGTGTTGCATCAGTTCTTTCTCGACGGCGACTTTGTCGATGGCGTATTGAGAGATAGGGTGAAGCGGCGATTCTTCGGTACAAAAATTGTTTTTGTCACCGGAGCCATAAGCGCTGTTGGTGGTCGGCATCAGAATCATCTGATCTTTGGAGAGATGCTTGAGCATCATCGAAATCGCATCGTGATTGATAGAACGGGCGCCAATTGGATCTCTGGAACACATAGGGGCACCGACCAGCGCGGCGAGCGGAATAATGGTGTCGGCTTGACGAAGTAAAGGGAGCAGGGTGCTTTCAACCCGAATATCTCCCTTGACGACCTTGAAGTCCGGATGGTTACAGACGTGATTCAGGCTGGCCTGTCGGAATAAAAAATTGTCGAGCACGGTAACTTTGTGGCCTGCATTGAGAAGGTCAGGAACCAAAGTGGATCCGAGATAGCCTGCGCCACCAGTGACAAGAATATTTTGACCCATGGGTTTCCTTTTTAACGAATTAGATTTGGAAGCTCACTTTGAGCTCGGGAATAGTCGGCGGGTATGCCTATATCAATAAACGGTGCAGAAAACTCGAGGCCGAATAATCTGAGGTTTGAGTAGAGGGCCAATGGAAGTATTTCATTTTCAAGTGATATGGGTTTATCGGCCGGAAATGACAGTTTCTGAAGGAAAGAGGGCCGAATCCAGTAGACGCCGCCGTTGATGAGTTGGCTAGGCGATGACTGGAGTTGTGTGACCTGATCTTCGTCGGTTGTCTCAATACCCATATATCGGCTTTTGTCGGGATTCCTCAGGAGAGAAAAGCTCCAATCCGCTTTTCGGGAAAGTGAAAAGTTGCGGAGGACGTCCAGATCAATGGAAAAATAAGTGTCGCCATTTAATAGCAGGAAAGGCGAGGTCGGTGATAAATGCTGCGCAGCCAGTAGAAAAGCTCCGCCAGTGCCTTTGGGGGTGGATTCAATTACATAGTCAATGGAATGCCCCCGATAATTTCGGCCAAAGTGAGCAGTAATTGACTCGTGTTGGTAACCAACGGCTAGAAGAAAATGGTCGACTCCCTGATTAATCCAATAGTCCAGTTGATATTCAAGAAATGGCCTACCGGCAATGGGTGCCATCGATTTCGGCAAGTCGGAAACGACGCTTCGTAAGCGTGTTCCCAGTCCGCCCGCAAGAATGATGGCGCTTGTCATTCCTGTTTTATGCGGCATTAACGATCCTGCAAATCTGATCGATTTCGTCGTCCCTTAAATCCGGGTAATTTCCAATGTAGAAACCGTAAAAATGTACGTGTTCGACCTCGGTAAATTTGAGGTGATGTCCCTCTGGAACAATTCCTTTTAGATAAGGCTGTCGAAGCTGATTGCCACCGCCTGCGCTGCCTCGACGAAACTCGATTTTTGCTTCACGCATGACGTTCATAACACGGGTTAGCAGCGTGTCGTCCGCTTCATTGAGGATCAGGTTGAAGGCGTAATTGCTGCTCCCTTCGAGTTTGAAATCGGTCCGGAACTTTCTTTTGTCTATGCCGTCAAGGAAACGCAGCAGGTTCTTGGTGCGGAGCAGAACATTGGCGTCGAGGCGAGGAAGTTGCTGTCTCCCAAGGATTCCGCCGATCTCGGTGTTGCGAACGTTGTAAGCAGGGAAGGCGAAGATGAAGTCGGGATTCAGTTGGGGGTTTTTTTGTTGGTAGTCAGCGCGGATTGAGGCTTCGTCTGCTTCCCGAACCATGCCGTGTGAGCGGAGCATTCTCGCCTGCTGATAAACCTCGGGGTCATTGGTACAGATCATGCCGCCTTCGATTGTGCTCATATGGTGAGCGTAATAGAAAGAAAAATTGGACACCCAGCCGAAGCTACCTAGTTTTTTTCCTTTGTGCGTTGCACCGTGCGACTCGCAGACATCCTCAATCAGCGGGACATTGCGGCGCTTGAGCTCTTCAAGAAGTGTGTCAGTTAGTGCATTGAAACCCTGTGCATGGGTTAGAAAGACGGCGCGTGTTCTCGGGGTGATTGCGTCAAGTACCTGCTGTACATTCATGCCGAGACTACGTCGATCGATATCAACAAACACTGGGGTAAAACCGTTTTGCAGTACCGAGGCAATGTCGGAAACCCAAGTGAGAGGAGGGACGATAATCTCGCCTCCGTCGGGGTGACGAATTTTCAGTATGGCCATGCTCAGCAGATTGGCCGCAGAACCCGAACTGACAAAGACACTGTGCTTCACGCCCAACCATTCTGACCATTCTTTTTCGAAGGCGCGCACGTTGGTCCCGTGCGTGAGCATGGGATCCTCTTGCTGCAAGTGGGCAATCACCGCATCCAGATCTGCGCGCAGAATGTTGTTTCGCATCAACGGAAATTTCATGGGTTATCTCTTTTGGTTCGTGATGGCAAAGGGTGGGGGTGGGCTGTAAAGCTTCCTACTCAACGACAAGATAGGATGTGCGTGAGTTGTAACGGTAACGACGTATTGCGTACCGCCCCAATCCGAATACTTCACGTAAGGCAACCGTTTCGCCTGGTGTGGATGGGTCGTTGACCTCGTCAAATCCAATCACACTGCCCCGGGTCAAGTAGGGTTCAATGTGTTTCAGGCAGTCATGGGTAGGCTGGAAAATATCAAAGTCAAAATAGGCCAGAGCAATAATTGTCTGGGGGTTGTCCTTCAAATATTGCGGTACGGTTTGGGTGGCATCACCCACGATAAGCGAGTGCTTGGTGAGGTGGTTCAGCGGACTTTCCATTTCCTGCATGGCAAGGATGCTGCGCAGGTGTTTTTCGTAATCAGGTGCTGTGGCATAGTCGCCACGGGCCAGCGCATTTCCATCCTCATGGCTGACGTTGGGAAAACCTTCCAGCGTATCAAATCCTACAACGTGCCTGAGTCGGTTAAAGGGTTCATAAATGCCGCGCAGTGCAAGGAAAAGAGACAGGTTTTGGCCCCAGCGGCAGCCGAATTCGGCTACGATCCCCTGAACATCAATGATTTTCTGGTAGAGAAAATCCATGAACAGGATCCGGGAGAGCGTTTGCGGCGTGAGGTAAAGTCCAAGGTTGAGCAGAAGCTCTTTGTCCGGAATGGGGGACTTGCGAATGTGCTCAGCCAGCGATAGCCGACGGTCAGCTTCTTCGGGCGGGCCAAAGGTCATGATTGTTGGAGTTTCATCATGCATCAGGAGTTTTCCTTACGATTATTAGTGCTGGGCTGGAGCGCCTGCCGGCAGGCTTGTACGATTCCATGCGTATCGTTGCGGAATCTTTCGCGAACTTCTTCGATAGACGGGTTGCCTAGCACCAGTTCGTTATCTGGCCCCAGACGAATAATAGTGCGGGACTGGCGGGATTTGGCCAGATGGTTTGTTACTGCAGCCTCCAGTCCGCCTTGAGGGGCGTGGTCTTCAATGATGATCAGGGTGTCAGCTGTTGATATGGCCTCGTCAAGACCGTCCGTGTCGAATGGGGACAGCGTGTGGAAGTGACAAATGGTCGGGGAGATGCCCTCTGGCACAAGAGTGTTACAGGCTTCAATGGCCTGAATGACGGTGCCAGCCGATGTCAGCAGTGCGATGTCTTTTCCTTCGCGTATCCGGCGTGCACGGCCGAATTCGATAGGGCTGGTGTGGTTGGTAGACGGCTCGCCAAACCGGCCGATACGCATATAGCTTGGATGCTCGGCGTTGAGTAGGTGCCTAAGCAGGATTTCCACTTCTCGCGGTTCTCCTGGCGCCGTTACGGCCATTCCCGGAATCAGCGACATCAGCGCAAAATCCTCGCGGGCATGGTGAGTGACGCCTGAGCTGGCATAGGTGTAACCGCCACCCGCGCCGATAATAACAATGGGTAGCCGGTGGTAGCCGATCGACACTCTGATCTGCTCAAATGCACGGCCGGTCATGAACGAAGCGATGGAGTAAACAAGGGGACGCCATCCGTCCATGGCCAGACCTACTGCGCAATTGACCAGTTGTGCTTCGGCAACGCCAACGTTGAGATAGCGTGTCGGGAAGTGCTCAATAATTTTGTCAAATACGCCAAAACCGAGGTCGCCGGTCAGGAATATGACTCGTTCGTCCTGCTCCATGATGTTGAACAGGGTGTCGCTAAATGCGCGTCTCACGATTGCTCTCCGTACAAAGGCGATACGCCGAGTTCATCGAGGGCAAGCTTCAGATCGTCCCCGGACGGTGTTCTGTAATGCCAAAAGGTTTGATCTTCCATGAAACTTACGCCATGCCCGCCGGTGGTCTTGCAAACAATGACGCTTGGACGACCCGCTTCGAACGGGAGGGTATCGAGTGTTGTCAGTAATTGAGTCATATTGTGGCCGTTGATCGTCTTCGCGGCCCAGCCGAACGACTTGAATTTTTCCTCAAAGGACGTTTCGCCTAGAAGATTCGATGTTCTTCCAACAGCCTGCATGTTGTTGTTGTCGATGACGGCGACAAGATTGTCCAGCTTTTGCGCACAGGCAAAGGCGGTTGCCTCCCAGACGCTCCCCTCATTACATTCGCCATCACTCATGACCACGACCGTACGTGCTTTGTTTTGCCGAATCTTGTGGCTGTATGCAAGCCCGGTTCCGATACCTAGGCCGTGACCGAGACTGCCAGAAGATATTTCGAGGCAGGAAAGCATCAATTTACAGGGATGATTTGGTAATGCTTTGCCAGACTTTGCGTAGTCGGCCAGTACTTCAGTCGAAAAATAGCCGTGCGCTGCAAGCGTCGCATAGAGGGCGCTTGCAGCATGCCCTTTGCTAAAAAGCAAGCGATCCCGATTGGGGTCGTCCGGCATAGCGGGGTTAAAACGCAACCATCCACCATAGAGTGCAACCAGAATATCGGTACAGCTCAAGGCTGAGGTTAGATGGCCTTCGCGGCCATCGTGTGCCATCTGAATACAAGTTGCCCGAATCTGCCGCGCCAGTTGTTCCAGGTTTTGTAGTTTTCGTACAGGATCATGCGCAATTTTCGGCATTGTTGTTGGAGCCTTTGATAAAGTTTGAAAATGCTACCAGAGCTTGTGACGATTCGCGGGTGTTAAGCTCGTTCTTCCGAGTACCACTGGTGAGTCAGTTTGAGTCCTTCCTCAAGGCTGATTTTTGGTGTCCATCCCATGCTGCGAA
>JBIJCY010000069.1:0-11328 GCA_044344385.1 Rhodocyclaceae bacterium
AGTCGGGGAAACGCCAACACCTACCCAGACATCCGGAGCGATCGAATATGCCCAGTAACCAATAGGAAGAATCGCCAGACCGCCAGCATCGCCGCCGTTAGCATTATTAACGCCAAATCGGGCGGCGGCATGATCCGTCGAGCCCTGATTCTTGAATTCAACCGAACGGTTCAACAGGGAAGCACCCAGCGAAATACTGTGCCCCTGCGGTAGATAAGTCATACCGGCCGGGTTCGCGAAAATCGTACCGGCATCTTCAGCAGAAGCAGCTGCGCCAGCAAAAGCATTACCCACACCCGAACCGGTCTGGGCTGAAACGGCCAAACCCGCCGCATTGGCAACACCTGCAAATCCGAACAACATCAGCGCCGGAATCAGGCGCATCGTCAACTTTTTGGTCATTCTCTGGTCCCCTTAATATGGAATATCTTTGAAAATATATTTTTCTACCGACTACTACTTACTGCAAGTTGCTGCTATTAGACAAAAAAACAGCGTTTTAAAGCTAGGATTACTCGGGCAAAGGGAGTTCACGCTTGCCCCCCTGTTGGTTTATTGCAACATAAGTCAAGGTTGCTTCGGTTACTTTCACCGTTTGCGGGTTACTCGGGTTGCGTTCGGCATAAACCTCGACATTGACCTTGATCGAGGTACGACCGGTTTCGATCACCTCGGCAAAAAAACTGACGACATCGCCGACCGACACCGGTTGCTTGAACAGAAACGAGTTAACCGACACCGTTGCCACGCGCCCGCGCGCACGGCGCATGGCGGGAATGGCGCCGGCAACGTCGACCTGCGCCATGATCCAGCCGCCAAAAACATCGCCGTTCTGGTTGACGTCGGCCGGCAGCGGCATGACGCGCAGGGTCGGTTGCTTGTTCGGCAGCAGGGTCAAAGTCTCAGGCATTCTGGCTCTTTCTGTAATTGAGCGGCCCGCCGGTAAAGGGGGCGAAACCGGTGCCGAATATTACCCCGGCGTCGGCCAGATCGGCATCGGCAACAATCCCCTCATTCACCAGCTGCTGTGTGCGTTCGAGCAGCGGCTTGACGAGGCGTGCCGCGAGACCAGGCGGCACCGACCCAGCCGGTGCCTTGGCCGGTTTGCCGCTGCTGTGATCGTAAAAACCCTTGCCCGTTTTCTTGCCCAGATTGCCGGCATTGAATCGCTCGACGAGGCACTTCGGCGGCTCGACGCCCGCGTTCGCCAAGCCTTTGCCGGCTGCCATCGCAACATCCAGTCCGACCATATCAACCAGTTCAATCGGCCCCATCGGCATGCCAAAAGCAAGCATTGCCTCATCGACAGTTTCTGGCGAGACGCCCTCGTCTACCGCACGCATTGCTTCGAGCATGTAAGGCCCGAGCACCGCATTAACCAGGAAGCCCGGTGCGCTTTTTACCGGCAAGGGCAGACGGTCGATTTGCTTGACGAAAGCCGCAGCACGCGCGGCCATTTCCGGATCACCGCCTTCGGCAGCCACCACTTCAACCAGCGGCATTTTCGACACCGGATTGAAAAAGTGGATACCAACCAGACGCGCCGGATTTTTCAGCACGGTGCGCAGATCCTCGATCTTCAAGCTTGAGGTGTTGGTAGCGAGAATGGCATCGGGCTTCATCACTGCGTCGAGTTTTTTGAACAGCGCATGCTTGGCCTCAAGGTTTTCAAAGATCGCCTCGATCACCACGTCGGCTTGCGCCGCGCCATGGCCTTCAGGGTCGGGAACCAGGCGATCCATGACGTTGCGCAATTCGAACTTGTCCTTGATGCGCTTGCTGTACGAAGCATAAGCCCGCCTCAGCGCGGGAGCAATGCGCTCCATGCCCTGATCCTGCAAAGTAACCGTCAATCCACGCAAAGCACACCAGGCAGCAATATCGCCACCCATCACGCCGGCGCCGATCACGTGAACACGCTTGGCCTGAAAATCGCCGACCTTGCCACCACTCTTGCCGAATGCCTTGAGGCGCTCCTGCATGAAGAAAACACGGACCAGATTGCGTGCCGTTGGCGAGCGCACGATGCTGTCAATCAGCTCCGGGGCAGCCAGCGCATTACCGTTGTATTTGGCCCAGATATCGATGATCGCGTAAGGCGCCGGGTAGTGCTCCTGCCGTGCGCGACTGGCCACTTGCTTCTTCGCACCGCGGGCAACAACGCCCTTGAGCGGCCCGTTAAGCAGGCGCTGCAAAAATGGCAAAGGGCGACGTGGCGTATTCGAGAGAAGCAGCATTTTCGCTGCACTGTCCATCACGCGCGGCGGCACGCAGTCGTCTGCCAGGCCAAGCCGTTTGGCTTTTTTCGCATCAAGATTTTTGCCCGTAAGCATCATATCGAGCGCCGCCTGCGCGCCGATACGTTGCGGCAGGCGCAGCATGCCACCCCAGCCCGGAACGATGCCCAGCATCACTTCCGGCAAGCCCATTTTCGTACCGGGCTCATCAACGGCCAGCAGATAACGACAGGCCAGCGCGAGCTCAAGACCGCCACCAAGGCAGTGCCCGCGCACCAGCGCCAGCGTCGGATAAGGCACAGCGGCAAGACGATTGAACAGCGTCCAGCCGCGCGAAACAAGCGCGATGCCTTTTGCCGGCGTATCGAGTTGTGTGAATTCCTGAATATCCGCACCGGCAATGAAGCCAGCCGGTTTTCCGGAACGGAAAATCAATCCCTTTGGTGGATAGGTTTCAAGCTGATCGAGCAACAGCCCAAGCTCGTTCATCACCACGCTGGAAAGCGAATTGGTCGACTCACCGGCCTTGTCCAACGTCGCCCAGGCGATGCCTTCGCTATCGACCTCAAGCTGCCAGTGCTGATAGGTATTTGTGATCATTTGGCGTAATTTCCGATATTTATTGCAAAGTCTGACCGGCCGCCGCAAAGGCAACCGACACACCACCAGGCCCAACGTTAACCGCCGCTGTTTTACTCATCGGCGAAACGAGCACCTCAACATCACACTCGGCGGCGGCACGCAGCAGTTCGTTGTAACCGGAAAATGTCGGCAACTTCTCCAACGGCCCGCCGTAACTGATGCTGACGAAGGGCGCCGCAAGGCCGCTGCGGACGCGAGCGGTCGCATTGGCAAACAACTTTTCCGTACCCGTATCAAAACCACGCACCTTGGCCACCGGCGTCGTCGTATCCTGATTGACGTGCAGGATCGGTTTGACATCAAGCATTGATCCGACCATGTAGGAGCCCCAGCCAATACTCTTGTCGCCTTTTTTCGAAGCGCGCTTGTAGATGTGAAAAAGATCGGTCGGCAGCAGATAGGCATGCGTCACATCAACCAGCTCACGCAGGCGGGCGCCAATTTCGCTGGGTGTCGCGCCCTGCCGGATCAGGCGAATTGCTTCAGCGGCCTGTATGGCCTGCCCGGTAAACATGTTGCGCGACGAAACCACCGCCAGACCAAAGCGCTCAGGCACACCGGCATCGCGCCGCACCTGCTTGTATTTGGTCAGAATGGCACGCGATGCTTTCATTGCATTGTCGTAAATCGGACTACGCGAACTGGTGATGGTCAAGCAAAACACATAGTCGAAATCGAGCACCAGGCGCTCAAGAAAAAGACGCTCGATCTGCTCGGTCGAATAGGGAATCGACTCGGAGAAATCCTCGGATTTCCGGTCAAGATGCGTGCCGTAAAATGCCTGCGTTTCCACCGGATCGCGCCTGTCTTCAACCAGACTTTTTCCGATACGCAAGGTGATCGGCATGACAACTATGCCATGCGCATCGATGAAAGACTTGGGCAGGTCACAGCACGAATCAACAAGTACGCCAATACGCATCGCGTCACCCCATCGTTTCAACAAGCATCGCGCCGCCCTGCCCGCCACCGATACAGATCGAGGCGATGCCGCGCTTGGCTTGAGCCGCGCGCAACACGTGCAACAGATGGAGAACGATGCGCGCACCGGAAGCGCCCACAGGATGGCCGAGGGCAACTGCGCCGCCGTCAATATTCAAGCGATCCAGTGGCACCGAGCCGAGCGCGCCAGCCAAACCGAGCTGCTCGCGGCAGTACTCGTCCGACTCCCACGCAGCAACGCACCCGAGCACCTGTGCGGCAAAGGCTTCGTTGATTTCCCAGGCGTCGATATCGTTGAGCGTCAGGCCGTGGCGCTGCATGATCGGCGTTGCGGCATGCACGGGGCCAAGGCCCATCTGTGCAGGATCGAGACCCGCCCACTGGCTGTCGGTAATTTTTCCCAGAGGCTGAAGATTCCATTTTTTGACCGCCTCTGCGGAGGCCAGAATCAGCCACGCTGCGCCATCGGTAATTTGCGAGCTGTTGCCTGGGGTAACGCGGCCGTATTTGCGGTCGAAAAACGGTTTTAGCTTTGCCAGCCCCGCTAGGCTCGAATCAGCACGAACACCATCATCCTCGGCATAGACGTTGCCCTTGGCGTCGACCAGCGGAACGATTTCACCCAGGTGCCCCGCTTCGCGACCGGCAATTGAACGCTGGTGACTGCGTACGGAAAATTCGTCCATCTGCTGCCGCGTGATGCCAAACTTCCACGCGATGTTCTCAGCGGTTTGCCCCATCAGCAGGCCGATCACCGGATCGGTCAAGCCCTTCATCAGTCCAATCACCGGCGAGAGCAGAACCGTCGGGCGCAGCTTGGCGAACATGGCGAGCTTTTGACCCAGGGTCTTCGCCTGCATCATGCCGGCAAACCACAGGACCATGGCATCGGAATAGAGCAGCGGCGCACGCGACAAGGCGTCGACACCTCCGGCCAGCACAAGCTCGGCGCGACCTGCCTGTATATTGGAAATAGCCGAATCAATAGCCTGCATGCCGCTGGCGCAATTGCGCATAACGGTCCAGCCCGGCACCTTCTGCCCGCAGCCGAGGCGCAAGGCAACCACCCGGCCGATGTTCACTTCGTCGGGAGAAGGGCCTGCGCAACCAAGGATGACCTCGTCGAGATCGGTTGGCGAAAACGACTGCCGCACGAGCAGTGAGCGTCCGGCTTGCACCGCCAGATCACTCGCCGCAAACGGGCCGGGCGCATTACGCGCTTTGAGAAACGGCGTTCTGGCGCCGTCCACGATATACACAGGCTTGAATCCCACACTGCCTCCTTTGGCTTTTGTTCTGCTCGAAAGCTTCAAATACACAGGCACGACGTTATTGCGCCGTGCCTGTGTTTCAAATTGTTTTTCGTTTTTTAAGCGGCTACTTTGTGCGCTACCGACTGCGGCTTGCTCAAGCCAAAATCGTGCGGAAAATCGTCGACGCGAATGACAATGTCACGCAATTCGTTACGGCGCTTGAGCACGGCATACTCGTCCGCAGTGACGATTCCGGCGGCAAAAGCAGCATGCGCCAGATCGCGCACGTTGGCGTCAGGATTGTTCTCCAACGCACCCGCCTTTTCAGCCGCACGAATTTTTGCTTCGATCGGCTCGGCTTCTATCGTTGCGGCCAGTGCCAGCTCGACCGCGCCAATCGCCTCGGTTGCCACTTTGGGCAGGTAGGTTTCGGCGGTCAGACGGTCACGCGTGGCTGACGGCTCGATCAGCAGCTTGGCGACCTGATGGCCAATCTTGTCTGACGGCACATCGTAAGGACGACCGAGCGGGAAGATGATGCGGAAAAGCAGGCGACCGATGAATTTGTTCGGGAAGTTATCAATAACACCGTCAAAAGCCATCTGCGCCTTGTACATCGCATCCCAGATCGCCCAGTGCATGAGCGGTGCATCGGCCTGCTGACGCCCTTCCGATTCGTAGCGTTTGAGTGTGGCCGAACAGAGGTACATCATCGACAGGATGTCGCCAAGACGCGCAGAAAGCTTTTCGCGCCGTTTCAACTCACCGCCCATGACCAGCATCGAAATGTCGGACAGGAAAGCAAAGGCCGACGAGAAGCGCGTCAGTTGCTGATAGTAGCGCTTTGTTTCGGGCGCCACATTACTCGGCACCGAGACGAAATGTGATCCGCTCAGACCCTTCAGCATCGCGCCAAAACCATGGCCGATCGTAAAGCCGATGTGCCCGAACAGTGCTGCATCAAACTGCTGCAAACCTTGCTCAGCATCCGGGTTATGCGCCGCCTGCATTTCCTTCAGCACATACGGATGGCAACGGATGGCACCCTGCCCAAAGAGAATCAGGCTGCGCGTCAGGATATTGGCGCCTTCAACCGTGATCGCGATCGGGATCTGCTGATAGGCACGACCAATGAAATTCGACGGCCCAAGACAGATGCCCTTGCCGCCGACGATGTCCATTCCGTCGTTGACGACTTGGCGGGCACGTTCGGTCACATGATATTTGGCGATGGCCGAAGCGACTGAAGGCTTTTCGCCAAGATCGACGGCACCCGCCGTCATCTTGCGCACGGCATCCATCATGTAGGTGTAGGCGCCGATGCGGGTGAGCGCTTCTTCAATACCTTCAAAGCGACCAATCGACATCTTGAACTGGCTGCGCACGCGGGCATAACCGCCAACTGCACGCGCCGTCATCTGCGCCATGCCGGTATTCGACGAAGGTAGCGAAATTGACCGCCCCGCTGCCAGACATTCCATTAGCATGCGCCAGCCCTGACCCGCCATCGCCGGGCCGCCGATGATGTAGTCGAGCGGCATGAACACGTCCTTGCCGCGCGTCGGGCCATTCATAAACATCGCGTTGAGCGGGAAGTGGCGACGACCAAGATCAGCGCCCGGCGTGTCGTGCGGCACCAACGCACAGGTGATGCCAATGTGCTTCTTGTCGCCGAGCAGGCCATCCGGGTCGTACATATGGAATGCCAGACCGAGAATCGTGCAGATCGGGCCGAGCGTGATGTAGCGCTTGTCCCAGGTGACACGCATGCCGAGCACTTCCTTGCCTTGCCACATGCCCCTGCAGACGATGCCGACATCGGGAATGGACGCGGCGTCGGAACCCGCCCACGGGCTGGTCAACGCGAACGCCGGAATCTCAAGGCCCTTGGCCAGACGCGGCAGATAGTGATTCTTCTGCGCCTCAGTGCCGTAATGCAACAGCAGCTCAGCCGGGCCGAGAGAGTTCGGCACCATCACCGAAACGGAAAGCGCCGATGAACGGGTGGATAGTTTAGTGACTACCTGCGAATGCGCGTAAGCCGAGAACTCCAGACCGCCGTAACGTTTCGGGATGATCATGCCAAGAAAGCCCTTGTCCTTGACGTATTTCCACGCTTCCGGCGACATATCCTGCAGATCGTGCGTAACCTCCCAGTCATCGACCAGCGCACACGCCTGCTCGACTTCGTTGTCCATGAAGGACTGCTCTTCGAGAGTCAACTTCGGCACGGGATAGGCGAGCAACTTGTTCCAGTCCGGGTTACCGCAGAACAACTCGCCGTCCCACCACACCGTTCCAGCTTCAAGCGCTTCGCGCTCGGTATCGGACATCTGCGGCAGGATTTTTTTATAGGTTGAAAAAATAGACCGGCTGATCAGCGCCCGACGCAAGGGACGAACGCTGACCAGCACGGCAAAGCCAACGAGAATAATCCCGAGGACTAGAGGAATGATCGAGGTGATCATGGCTGTATCTCCTTTTATTGGTCTTAGGCCGTCTGGCGCTTCGCGGACGAAGGCGACGACTCTTGTTGTTGGTTTGATAAATCAGAAAACTGCGGCAGCGGCGCCCGCAGGCCGCCCAGAAGAAAAGGCATGAGACGATCGGCAAGTCGTTTGGCAGCCACCTTGTCATCGACATCAGCATCCGAGACATCGCCCAACTCACAACTGGTGACTACCTGCAAAACATCGGTACCTGCAATGGCGTAAGACATGGCACCGAGCATGAAGTGAAGACGCCAGACGATTTCGGCTTTCGGCACATCGGGCAAAGCACGGAAGAGCGCGAGTTTGTAGCGGTCGATCACTTCAGCGTATTCGCCCGCGAAGAAGGTGCGAATGAACTCGGCCGGCTCGGTCAGCGTACGGCCAAGCAAGCGTAAAAAAGTCATCCCACCCAGCGACTCGTCCTCACCCATGCGCAACAGCGTGCCAAAAAAGGCTTCCAGCACGAGTGACGGCTTGAGCGGCGCGCCGTTAGCCTGCGTCTCCAACTCATCCAACGCACGTAAGCGCTCGCGATTGAGCCACTCCAGCCGGCGCCGGAAAACCTCGCGCAGCAACGCTTCCTTTGAACCAAAGTGGTAATTGACGGCCGCAAGGTTAACTTCGGCTTCGCCGGTAATCATGCGCATGGACGTTCCCTCGTAGCCACGAGCCATAAAAAGGCGCTCGGCTACATCGAGGATGCGTTCGCGGGTATCTTGGGCAATCTTGATATCGGACATGAACTCGCTGACCAGTTAAAGTTGAAACAGGACTAATACTTAACCATTAGTTCAAACGTTTGTTTTAATCATAAGTCCTCGTTCTGGCGAATGCAAGATCTTTCTGTATATTTGTCGTCACTCTTGAGCGAGTCCCCGCCAAAGCGGCATACTCAGGGCTAGCCAGAAGACAGAAAAGCAAAATCCCCTATGCGCCGTTCCTCAAACCCCCGCCCACCTGCCGGCCAGGCAGTGGCTGACACCCACATCTGGCGCACTCTAAATAGCTTGGCTCCTTACCTGTGGCAGCACAAATGGAGGGTTTTGCTCGCCCTCTCCTGTCTGATCGGCGCCAAACTGACCAACGTCGCCGTTCCACTCGTTTTCAAGGAAATGATTGACGGGCTGACCAGCGCACAGCAGGTGCTGGCGCTGCCGGCGCTGCTGTTGGCGCTTTATGGCGCGCTGCGCTTCTCGACTTCGTTATTTACCGAACTGCGCGAAATCCTCTTTGCACGGGTGACCCAACAGGCGGTGCGGCGCATTGCGCTGGAGGTATTCCGCCACCTGCATGCGCTGTCGCTGCGCTTCCATCTTGAGCGGCAAACCGGCGGTGTTTCACGTGATATTGAACGCGGCAGCCGTTCGATTTCCAGCCTGATCAGCTACACGCTGTATTCGATCCTGCCAACGCTTGTTGAAATCACCCTCGTGCTAAGCATTCTGTTTGCCAAATACGACAGCGGTTTCGTGCTGATCACGCTGATTTCGCTGACGGCCTATATCGTATTCACGATTACGGTAAGCAACTGGCGCATCGACCTGCGGCGCCGCGTCAACGACACGGACTCCGCAGCCAACACGCGCGCCATCGACAGCCTGCTCAACTACGAAACGGTGAAATATTTCAACAACGAGGAATACGAAGCGCGTCGTTACGACGCCCAGATGAGCCAGTGGGAAGACGCTGCCACGAGAAGCCAGATATCGCTCTCCTGGCTTAACCTTGGTCAGCAGATCATCATCGCGCTCGGCGTTACCGCGATGATGTGGCGCGCCGCAACAGGCGTCGTCGAAGGACGAATGACGATCGGCGACCTCGTCCTGGTCAATGCGTTTCTGATTCAGCTTTACATGCCGCTCAGCTTCCTCGGCGTGGTGTACCGGGAAATCCGCCAGTCACTGGCCGACATCGAGCGGATGTTCGCGCTGCTCGCCGTCAATCGCGAAATCGCCGACGCGCCGGATGCCGCTACCCTTGCTCCCGGCCCCGTCGAGGTATGCTTTGAGGCAGTGAAATTCGCCTATGAACCGAAACGGCAGATTCTGCACGGCGTGAATTTTACGATCCCGGCGGGCCATACGGTCGCGGTCGTCGGCCAGTCAGGTTCCGGCAAATCGACGCTGGCGCGTCTCCTCTATCGTTTCTATGACATTGATGGCGGCCATGTCCGGATCAACGGCAGCGACCTGCGCGGACTGACCCAATCAAGCCTGCGCGCAGCGATCGGCATTGTTCCGCAAGATACGGTGCTGTTCAACGACACCATCTTCTACAATATCCAGTATGGCCGGCCGAGCGCCAGTCGAGAAGAAGTGCTGGCGGCAGCGCACGCCGCACAACTTACCGAGTTCATCGAGGTGCTGCCCGATGGCTACGAGACGAAGGTTGGCGAACGTGGCCTTAAACTTTCGGGTGGCGAAAAGCAGCGTGTCGCCATCGCCCGTGCCCTGCTCAAAAATCCGCCATTACTTATTTTTGACGAAGCAACTTCGGCACTCGATTCGAAGACCGAAAAGGCGATTCAGGCCAGCCTCGACAACGCGGCCCGTGGAAGAACGACACTTGTCATTGCCCACCGCCTATCAACGATCATGAATGCTGATGAAATCCTAGTCATGGAGGGCGGCATGATTATCGAACGCGGATCACATCCTGCGCTGCTTGAAACGGGTGGTCGCTACGCCCAAATGTGGGCACTACAACAACAGGAAGAAGCGGGCGACCCGCCCGTAATCGATTCGGGCGGGTCTATACTTGCAATTCCCGCCTGACCAGACTGCATGCGTAAACCCTTGACCGAAACGCTCAACCTATCTACCAGAGAAGTCCCGCCATCGCACGCACGCCGCGCGCTACGGTCCCGGTGGCTCATCCCCGTGGCGGTCACTGCGCTGTCGATCACCATGACGATAGCTGTGTGGATGCGACTGCAGCACGGTGAGGTTGAAGGTCGGCAGTCGGATCTGACCCGTGAAATTGCACTGATTAGCGTCGAAGTGCGTGACCGCTTGCGCTCGAATGCTCAGAGCTTGCGCGGCATTCGGGCTTTTTTCGGGACAAACTCCGTCGTGACTCCCGAGCAGTGGCAGGCCTACAGCGCTCAGATCAACATCGAACGCTTCACACCGGGACTGTATGCGTACGGCTACGCCAGACGAATCGACAGCAATGATGGCGGAGCGACAATCTCGTCTATCCGGCGAACGCTGAAGCTGCCTGAATTTTCAATTAAACAACCACCGGGAGCGAGCGAGTCTTTCGCCATTACTCAGATTGCGCCGACATCGCAGGACACCGGGCATAACGTCGGTTTTGATCTCTATAGCGACACCAAGATCCGACAGGCTATCGGACTTGCGCGCGACAATGACGAGGTCATCCTCAGCGGACGAACAGTATTCAACATGGATGGCAGCCAGCAACCGGCGCTGGTCATGACCATGCCCGTCTACGCACCGGGAGGCATCGCACGCCGCCTGCCTGAGCGGCGCAAGGACATCACCGGCGTCGCACTGACGATATTTCGCATGAGCGACTTCATGGACTCCCTGAGCGCCGTCCATAGCAGTTCGCTGGGGCTGAGAATTTTTGACGACGAAAGTTTCAATAGCGCCCGGGAAGGACAAGGGCTGACGCTGCTCTTCGATTCCTTTGCTGACTCAGCAACAAACTCGGCGCCGATCGAAGAGCGAGAAATCGAATTTGGTCAGCGAAAGTGGCTGCTTCAGTTCCAGCAGAAGACACCTCTCCCGCCAATCC
>JBIJCY010000368.1:0-3191 GCA_044344385.1 Rhodocyclaceae bacterium
CACACGCGCACTACGCCCCGGATGCAGCGCCGGATGCACGGCTTTTTCGAATAGCACAACTGCCGGCGCCAGAAGGACTTCCAGATCACCCTTGATATCGAAAAAATCGACATTACGCGCCGGCGCAGCCCACTGCTCGGGCAGCGCACCGCCGTAAGCCAAGCCGGCGAGTTTCCACGGCTGATCAAAGCCTTCAACCGGCCCGCCCTGCGCATCACGGAAAAAACAACGGCCGGTTTCGAAAACGCGAACGCGGCTTTGCTTGCGCTTGAGGTTGGTCGCGACGTTGGCGACCAGTCCGCCTATCAACGTTGAGCGCATGACGCTTAACTGGCTGGCAATCGGATTGGCCAGACGAATGAGATCGGTGTTGGCGGCAAAATCCGCCTCCCAGGCCTCTTCGACAAAAGCGAAATTAACCACTTCCTGAAAGCCACGATCAACCAGAATCTGGCGAACACGCGACAGCGGACGGGCATCTTCTGTCTGCGCCAGCATCGACAAGGCGGCGCATGGTGCACGCGCCGGAATGTTGTCATAGCCGTGCAGACGGACGATTTCTTCGATCAGATCTTCTTCGATCTCGATATCAAAGCGGTAGCTGGGCGGCGTAACAATGAAGTCTTCGCCGTCGCGCATAAAGGCCAGGTCGAGACGGGCAAACAATTCACCGATACGCTCAGCTGTAAAAACGACGCCCAGCACTCTGGCGACGCGCGCCGGGCGCAAGCGCACTGGCTGACGCTGCGGCAGTGCAGCGATGGCTTCACTGACCGGGCCAGCCTGCCCGCCACAAATCTCTATGACGAGTTGCGTCGCGCGCTCCAGCGCACGGCGCGTGCCGCCAAAATCGACACCACGCTCGAAACGATGCGAGGCATCCGAGACAAAACCATAGCGCCGTGCACGGCCGGCAATCGCCTTCGGAGCGAAGAACGCCGACTCAAGGAACATCTCGCTGGTCTCCAGCGTGATGCCGCTATCTTCACCGCCCATGATGCCGCCCATTGCGACCGGACGTTTGTCGTCGGCAATCAGCAAAACATCTTCCTGCAGTTCCAGCGTCTGCTCATTTAGCAGCAGAATCTTTTCGCCGGGTGTTGCCATGCGGGCATGAATGGCGCCTTCAAGCTTCGTATTATCAAAAGCGTGGAGCGGCTGACCGAGTTCCAACATGACGTAATTGGTGATATCAACGAGCGACGAGATCGGGCGGATACCGCTACGCTCAAGGCGGCGCTTCATCCAGCCGGGCGTCGGCGCTTTGGCATCAACACCGGCAATCACCCGGCCGCAGTAACACGGGCAGGCATCCGGCGCATCGAGTACAACTTCACGTTTGGTAGCGATACTGACCGGCGCCGCATCAACAACCGGATAGCGCGCCGGCGTACTGGTCAATGCGGCAACTTCGCGCGCCACACCCGTCATTGACAGGCAATCAGCACGGTTCGGCGTGAGCTTGAGGGTCAGCAGACGATCATCGAGATCCAGCGTGCGCCGGATATCCTCGCCGACCGTCGCATCTGCCGACAACACGAGAAGGCCTGAAGCATCCTCGGCAATACCGAGTTCCTTCGCCGAACAAAGCATGCCGGAGGATTCAACGCCGCGCACCTTGGCGACCTTGATGACAAAATTGCCGGGCAACTCGGCACCCGGCAACGCACACGGCACCTTGAGACCAACGGCGACGTTCGGCGCACCGCAGACGATCTGCTGCGGGGCACCGCGACCGATATCAACAAGGCACACGTTCAAACGATCAGCATCAGGATGCTTGGTCACTTCAAGCACATGACCAACGACCACATTGCCGAAAGCAGGCGCAACCGTTTCCTCTTCTTCAACTTCGAGGCCGGCCATGGTCAGAAGATGCGAAAGCTCATCGCCCGAACAGGCGGGATCGACGAAAGTGCGCAGCCAGGATTCAGAGAATTTCATGGGCTATCAAATTTCATCAAACAAATTGACGCAGGAAGCGCAGGTCGCCGTCAAAGAACAGGCGCAGGTCATTGACGCCATAGCGCAGCATGGTCAGGCGATCCGGACCCATACCGAAGGCAAAGCCGATGTATTTCTCGGGATCAATGCCGACGTGGCGCAGCACATTCGGATGCACCATGCCGCAGCCGGCAATCTCCAGCCAGCGGCCCTTCAGCGTACCGCTCATGAAAGCAACGTCGATCTCGGCTGAAGGCTCGGTAAAGGGGAAAAACGAGGGGCGAAAGCGCACCTGCAAGTCATCGCTTTCAAAGAAACGGCGCAGAAAATCGGCAACCACCCCTTTGAGATCGGCAAAACTCACGTTCTCGCCAATCCACAGGCCTTCGACCTGATGGAACATTGGCGAGTGCGTCGCATCGGAGTCGACGCGATAAACACGGCCCGGCGCGATGACGCGAATCTCGGGCATCGTTTCGAGATGCGCATACTTCGCCACATGCGCCTGCATGTAGCGCACCTGGATGGGGCTGGTATGCGTACGCAGCAGGATGCCTTCGGCGACCTTGCCGGCTTCATCCTGCAGATAAAACGTGTCGTGCATCGAACGCGCAGGATGATCCTCGGGCGTATTCAATGCGGTGAAATTCTGGAAATCTGCTTCGATTTCGGGGCCATCGGCCACTTCGAAACCGATTGAGCGAAACAAGGCTTCGATGCGCTCCAGCGAGCGGGTTACGGGGTGCAAGCCACCGCGCACTTCGCCACGGCCGGGCAGCGTGACATCAAGCGCCTCTTCAGCCAGACGGGCTTCGAGTGCGATGCGCTTGATCGCTTCACGACGGGCATTGAGTGCCGATTCAACGGCTTCCTTGGTGCGATTGATGGCAGCACCGGCCGTCTTGCGCTCATCGGGCGACAGCTTGGCCATACCCTTGAGCAGTTCGGTAATCTGACCACTCTTGCCGAGATAACGCGCCTTGATTTGCTCCAGCGCGTCGGGGTCATCGGTTGCCGCAAAAGCAGCCGAAGCGTCGAGGACGATTTGATCGAGGTTCTGCATGAATTATTGCCACTTCATCGAAAAAAAAGGAGGCTCGCGCCTCCTTTTTTGTCACCAGTACAGGTTAGGCGCCGAGCTGGGCTTTGGCTTGAACAGCCAGAGCAGCAAAAGCCGGCTTGTCGAAAACGGCCAGATCAGCCAGCACCTTGCGGTCGACTTCGATCTGCGCCTTCTTCAGGCCATT
>JBIJCY010000369.1:0-3182 GCA_044344385.1 Rhodocyclaceae bacterium
AAGCATGGTGCCGGCAGTGCCAATTAGCAGAAAAATCCAAATTCGTTCGTTTTCGATGTGCGTGAGTTGGGGCAACGGTTTGGGGAGATAAACAGCAATATCCCCATCGGCTCCCGTCTTTGAAAGAAAGATCATGGGCTGAGAGTTAGCGCCAAGGCTGATGAGGTCTTGGTAGCGATCGTTTTTCCAAGGACGTATATCCAATGGCGCGAGAGCCTCCTGCTTGTAATTAGCCAGTTTGGTTTCTGCCGCAAGATTGCCGAACGTAGAGCCCGGTACGGTTCGATATTCAAGCTCTTTGTTCTCGGTCAGGACAACGACACCGTTCGAATCGGCGATGAACGCGCTGTAAGGTCGAGTCCAGCGCAAAAAATTTGAAATGTCGCGCTTGACCACGATAGCACCAATGAATTGGCCTTTGTCGCTTGTGACAGGGAATGAATAAAACAACCCGGGAACTTTGCTAACCTTGCCGACGGCATATTGCCGGCCAGGGTGGCCTTCACGCGCCTGACGGAAATATTCCCGTTCAGCGTAATTAGTACCGACAAAACTAACTGACTTGTCAGCGTTGCTGGAAGCAACGCAGTCACCGGCCGAATTTAAAACCCAGATCACATCCGCATTAAGCCCCGACGCCGCCGTCGCAAGAAACGCATGCAACCCGGAGCGCATCCCCGCTTCAGTCCAGATACGCTTGCGGACATCGTATGAGAAAGCCGACCGATCAACCTGCTGCCCAAACGTTTCCAAATGCCGTCGGATAGCTTCCTCTGAGGCAAGCACGCGGGGAACATTACGGAGAATGTTGAGCGCATCATCGATATCATCAGTGATGCCATCGATCTGCTTCTGTGCCTGAATAATGCCTTCTTGATAAGCTTGCTCGTACAAGCTGTTGCTGTAGTAGGCCGAAATCACCCAAGTCAGTACGAGCCAGCCCGAAATGAGCACACCGGCCACCCTGTAGCCCCATCGTGAATACTGGCCAAACACATCGCTGACAAGAGTTGCTAAGCGCATAAACGACAATATCCGTTATAAGTCGGTGAGAACAATCGGCGATGTAACCGCAAGGCGCTTACGCAGTTTCTCCCGCTACCTAACTGTGCTTAAAAACGTCAGGACAACATCCCGACTGATTCTACGCCGACGAGTGATGCAAGGTAACCCTTCACCGAACCCATCTACACTTGCTGCGAGATTTGCTGCTCCGCTTCCTTCCTGAATGGCAACAGTGAATCGATCTGGCTATTAAGGCAAGCCGGCAACTTCTCTAGCGTTTCATGCAAACAGGCGGCAGGGTCAAGCCCATTGTCCTGCATGTTCCGATCCAACAACCAACTAATTTATTATCCAGATGGCGATCGGTCGAATGACGCTTTCCTTCCGCGCAGTTGTGTGCGTGCCGCGACATCCATAGCTTTGCCCTGACTCCCCCAGCGAGGATGCGCGGGTCTGTGGAGCATAGCTTTTGCTATGCTTGCGCCTTTCCTCTGGCTGGCGCAGCCGCCCGTGCCAGCGAACCTTATTTACGGAGTAGCACCTATGGCGTCTTTGGCAGAGCAGTTTCTGAAAGCCGGCCTCGTCGACAAAAACAAAGTCAAAGTGGCCAATCAGGACAAGAACAAACAGAAGAAGGTTGAGCGCCGGACCGGCACGCAGACCGTCGATGAAGTGCGGCTGGCCGCCCTCGAAACACAGCGCAGGAATGCCGAACGGGCGCGCGAACTCAATGCCCAGCGGGATGCGGCCGCCACCCAAAAGGCGATCGTGGCGCAAATTGCCCAGATGGTGAAGCAGAACCGCCAGAGCAAGGGCGTCGGCGATATCGCCTACAACTTTACCCGCGACAACAAGATCGAACGATTGTATGTGTCGGCTGCGGTGCAGGCGCATTTGATGGCCGGGCGTCTGGTGATCGTCTGCCAAGGCGGCGTCACCGAATTGGTCCCCCGGGTGATTGCCGACAAGATCGCCGAGCGCGATGCCTCGCTCGTTGTTCGGGTGACTAAGACCAGCGCAGAGGTTGATGCGGACGATCCGTACGCCGACTTCAAGATACCCGATGATTTGATGTGGTAGCTCGCTTGTCTGGCGCGTGCCGCCAACCTGATAGCCAGTGTTTCTGAACGACACACCGGAAACTGCGCACCGGAATGCACAGTTTCCCTCTTTCGTTTGTCATGCCGGAGATTACGGTTTCAATGCTCTGGCACCCGCGGATGGATGCCGATCCGGCACATCGCTGGATGCGCGGCCTCGTCAGGGAGGTTTGTGTGGCGCACGGCTAAGTTCAGTTTATTTCCCCACGGGATCGCTCAGGCGACGTCCGAAGGATACGGCGTAGGCGGCAGAGCGAAAGCGTAGGACCGGATCGTCAGAAGGCTCCACGCCGTCGCTCATCACCATCGGGTCGAAGTTGATTTTTTCGCAACTGCCGCCGGCTTGCGTGCTTGATTTGCTCAGCTCGAGCGTGCCGACGCGTATCCGCTTACGTTCCGTCGGCCAGGCAACGGTTGGGTCGGTCAGCGTGTCGCCAGGCTCGGCCAGCGTGACAAGCATGTCCCACTTTACGGGTCCTTTGCCGATACGATCCTGAAGTCTTGCCTCAAGAAAATCTGCCGGCGTACTGGCCAGCGCAGAAGTTTCAATATAGCTCGTGCCATCTTGAGGCTGGAAGTCCCAGCGTACATAACGGCCTTGGTTGGCGGCGTTGATGAAACGGAAGGCATGCAGGCTGTAATACGGTGTGCTGGCGTAGCTGGCCGGCGGGTTGGTGGCCTTGAGGAATTCGCCCTGGGCTTTTGCTTCGGGGTGACCGGCGGCAAAGGCTTTCTGCTTTTCCGGATCGGGTTTGCCGGTTGCCGGGTCGGGAGTGGCGGCTTGCAGATTTTCGAGAAAAGCGGCTGGTGTGGCAACGCCGAATAGTGGTGTGTGCAGCATCGCCATCAGGTGCTTGCTACCATCGGGAAGCATAAAACCTAGCGCCATGCCGCGCGGGTTGCGTGCCGTGTCCGGTATGTTCGGGCGACCGCCGGCGACTGAGAAGCGGGCGATAACAGGAATCGCCTTGCCCGAGAAAATCGGCGAACGGCTCAGGATTGCGGCTTCACGCGTGGCCATGAAGCTGCCTTCCGCACAAACTCCCTTGGTATGGTTGCGACGCTGGCCAGGATGAA
>JBIJCY010000070.1:0-11288 GCA_044344385.1 Rhodocyclaceae bacterium
CGGCAGGCGCGTGTCCGCACTGAGCAGATAGCAGTTCCAGCCGGCAAACTTGCGCTTCAGGGCGCTGCCCAGCAGTGGATAAAACTCGGCCAGATCGTCCAACTCCGACAAGCGTTCGCCGTAAGGCGGATTGGCAATCATGACACCAGCCTCGGCGGGCGCATCGATGGCAAGAACATCCCCGGAAGACAGACTGACCGCCGGCAATAAACCAGCCCGGTCAAGATTAGCCAGCGCGGCGCGTACAGCGACCGGCGACAAATCACTACCGTAAATATTGGCAAATGCGGCAGGCTTCTCGGCATCCATTGCCGTATCGAGCATTTCCTTCCAGACCGGCAAATCGAAATTCTTCAACCGCTGAAAACCAAAATCACGCCCGGCGCCAGGCGCGATATTCAACGCCATCTGGGCCGCTTCAACCAGAAACGTGCCACTGCCGCACATCGGGTCAATCAGCGGGGTTCCCGGCTGCCAGCCGGAGAGCCGCAGAATGCCGGCCGCAATGTTTTCCTTGAGCGGTGCTTCTACTGTTTTCTGCCGCAAACCGCGCTGGTAAAGCGGTGCGCCCGAGGTGTCGATGTAAAGCGTACATTCATCAGCCGTAATGAAGCTGTGAATGCGCACATCGGGTTCGCGGGTATCGACGCTGGGGCGCTTATCGAACTCGCGACGGAAACGGTCGCAAACCGCATCCTTGATGCGCAGCGTAATGAATTCAAGGCTTTTCAGCGGACTCTTGACCGCCGTCACGTCAACACGAATCGTCTGCTCAACGGCAAACCACTTTGTCCATGGTGTCTCAAGTGCCAGCCGGTAAATATCGTCTTCCTTTGCATAGCGGCCATGCGCCACGCGCCAGAGCACACGGGTGGCAATACGCGAATGCAGGTTGATGGCATAACAGGAGGACCAGTCAGCAGCAAAATGCACGCCTCCGGGAATCTGCTTTACGTGCGCGACACCCGCGGCGCTCAGGTCCTCCACCAACAACGATTCGAGGCCGCGTGGGCAGCTTGCAAAGAATTTTTCCACGATTATTCCAGGGTGGGTATTGCGTTAAAAGGGCTTGAGGACGACAAGAAAAATCACGGCCAACAGCACCAGTACGGGCAGCTCATTGAACCAGCGATACCAGACATGGCTACATGTATTCCGCTTTGCCTGAAAATCAGACAACACCCGGCCGCAATGATAATGATAGGCCACCAGAACGAGCACCAGTGCTGTCTTGGCATGCAACCAGCCGCCCGAAAAGCCAAACCCCAACCATAGCCAGAGGCCAAAACCGACCGCAAGAATGCCGAGCGGTGTCATGAACCGATAGAGCTTGCCCGCCATCAGCAGCAAACGATCACGTTCGGCAATGCTGCCGGGCTCGACCATCGCCAGATTGACAAAAATACGCGGCAGATAAAATAGGCCGGCAAACCAGCTGATGACCATCCAGATGTGCAGCGACTTAACTATGAGCACAGGGCTTCCCTTTCATTCCACGCTGCTTCCACACCATCCTCGACGCGCGGATAACGCAAAGTCGCGCGTAGCTCTTTCTTGATACGATGATTGGCCAAACGCCGTGATTCGCTCATGAACGACAACTGTAACGGCCGCATCTGTTCGACCGCTTCGCTGCGCGACAAACGGGGTGCTTTGGGCAGTCCGAAACGCTCAGCGACAAGATCGAAATACGCACCCATCTTCATTTCGGAGTCATCCGTCGCATTGTAGGTGCGATTCGCCCGCCCATAGCGCAACGCTGCGCAAGCCAGCATGGCGAGATCATCGGCATGAATGTGATTGGTGAACACATCGTCCTCATCGCGCAAAGCCTGCGTTCCCTTTTGCAGCCTCTCGATCGGCAGACGGTCAGCAGCGTAAATTCCCGGCGCACGCAGAATACTGATCACCACCCCACGCCGCCGCCCGAAGACTCGCAACTGACGCTCGGCATCAACGCGGCGTGACGCGCGTGCGGTCGTCGGGTTTGCTGCGCGGGTTTCGTCGATACGCTCACCGGCGCAGTCGCCATAAACGCCGCTGGTACTTATATAAACGAGTCGCTGTGGTAAACTTTTTCCCTTGGCTAAGGCCGACAACAACCTGCGCGTACGCGTATCGACCAAAGCACTGTCAGGGGGTGGTGCAAAATGCATTACGATGTCCGCCAGTCCGGCGATGCGCGCCAGACTGGCGGCGCAGTCGAGATCGGCCAGCACAGGGATGGCGCCGGCCTTACGCCACCAGGCGCACTGCTGCGGGTCGCGGAGCAGCGCGAAAACCCGATAGTGTCCGATCAGCCGGGGCAAGGCGCGGCGCGCCACATCGCCGCAGCCGACAATCAATAGTTTTTGCACTGCGCAATTTTACCGGATTCAGAAAGCAGGGGCGTATCAATGAGTTTTCAGGTCAGCATCGAGGCAAGCCAACATAGTTTCTGCGTGGAGACCACCGAGACCCTTCTCGACGCCGCATTGCGCCAGGGACTGGCGCTTCCCTACGGCTGCCGGGATGGGGCTTGCGGGGCCTGCCGCGGCAAAGTGCTGAGCGGCCGGATTGATCATGGCAAGGCACAAATCCACGCGTTGAGCGAAGATGATCGCGCGGCCGGCCTTGCTCTCTTTTGCTGTGCGGTAGCAAAAAGCGACCTGCGTATTGAATGCAAGGAAGTACGCTCGCTGCAGGAGATTCCGGTAAAAACCCTGCCGGCACGCGTCCAAAAACTGACCCGCGCAGCACCCGACGTAATGATCGTCGAGCTCAAACTGCCATCCAGTGAACGGCTGCAATTTCTTGCCGGCCAGTACATTGACATTCTGATCAAGGACGGTAGGCGCCGCGCCTTCTCGCTGGCTAACGCACCGCATGACGACGCGTGCCTGCAACTGCACATCCGCCACATGCCGGGCGGACAATTCACCGACCATGTTTTTGCCGACATGAAAGAACGCGATATCCTGCGTTTCAACGGACCGCACGGCAGTTTCTTTCTGCGCGAAGATTCCCGAAAACCGATGTTGCTGGTCGCCGGCGGCACGGGTTTCGCACCAATAAAGGCGGTCGTCGAACATGCCATCGCCGAAAATTGCCAGCGCCCGATGAGCATCTACTGGGGCGGCCGCCAACGAGGGGATCTGTACCTGCTGCAACTCGCCGAGCAATGGGCTGTCGAGCATCCACTCATCCGTTTCGTCCCGGTGCTTTCCGAATGCACTCCTGGAGACGCGTGGAAGGGGCGTACCGGCCTTGTCCACGAAGCTGCGATGACGGATTTTCCTGAACTTTCCGGCCATCAGGTGTATGTTTGTGGTGCGCCGGCGATGGTCGCCGCCGCCAGGCGCGATTTCATCAACCGATGCAAGTTGCCGGACGATGAGTTTTTTGCTGACTCTTTTGATTTTTCCAACGACCCGAAGAACAAGCCGGACTGACCGCCATGCCAGACGTTTTCATATCCCGCCAGCCTCTGGTCAATCGCCAGAGCAAAATCATCGCCACCCGCCTGACGCTACATCTTGGTGGAAAACTAAGCACCCGTGACGCTGCGCAGACACTTAACGCACTGAGCGACGTATGGCCACAAGGTGAAAAACTGGTTTTTATCAACTGCGGCAAGACGCCCTGCGACGCAGAGTTGCTGAGTTGGGCGGCGCCGGAGAACGCCACGATTGAAGTCGGCTCGGCGCCTTTCATTGGCGACAGCGCTACCGATTTTATTGCGGCGTTACAGGCACAGCAACCGTCGCTGTGCCTCGACTTCGACGAGCAGGCGGCACAAGCCGTTTCTTCTGGCGTACAGTTCCGCTTCATCGCTTTTGATGCGAAAACATTCACCCCGGCCCAACTCAAAGTGCTGGCAACCAAGACCCAACCTTACGGCATCGGGCTTGCATTCAACGTTGAAACGGCTCAGGAATTCCAGGCCTGTCTTGATGCCGGCATGAACGCTGCCGCAAGTTGGTTTTTCAAGCGACCCACCTCCACCAAGGCGAAAACGCTCAACCCGGGACAGGCTCAGATCGTTCGTGTGCTCAACCTGGTACGCAAGAACGCCGACATCAAGGAAATCGAAACGGCGCTTAAACATGACGTTGCCCTCTCCTACAAACTCCTGCGCTACATCAACTCAGCAGGCTTCGGGCTGTCCTGCGAAATTCAATCGTTCCGCCACGCGGTAACCATCCTCGGCTACGAAAAGCTGAACAAATGGTTGTCGCTGCTGCTGGCCACCGCGAGCAAGGACCCGATGGCGCCGGCGTTGATGCACACCGCTTTGACGCGTGCGCGACTGATGGAATTGCTCGGGAACGGGCTGGTTGAACGCAGTGAATACGACAACCTGTTCATCACCGGCGCATTCTCCCTGCTCGACGCCTTGCTTGGCGTCGAAATGGATCAGGCTCTGGAAGCGATGCATCTGCCGGAGCCCATCTGTGACGCACTGCTCGGCAATGGCGGGCTCTACGGACCTTTCCTCGACCTGGCAATTACCTCGGAAGGCACCGATGGAGAAGCGCTCGCCGAACAGGTCGGGATGCTAGGCCTTTCGGCAGACCAGTTCAACAACGCTCAAATGCAGGCGCTTGCCTTCGCCGACACGATGGAGTTATGAAGTAACGCCGGATCAACGGCCTTCTCCGTAAAAATCCCGGGTTCGTCTGACAAACCCCCGCTATCCCTCGGCAAATATTTCATACCAATCTTCCCCTCCCGTGAAGTACTTCACGGAACGATCGGGCGGCGAACTGTAGACTGCGGCCATTCACTATCGTCAGTCCACCAGAGATCCGCTCGCCATGAAATACTACAAAACACTTTCGACGGCCCTGCTCGCAGCCGCCATTTCAAGCCATGCCGACGCTGCAATCATCGTTGATGGCGACCTGAGCGACTGGGGAATCAACAAGACAACCTGGGCACCGAATGCCGGAATCCACTACACCGTTGAAGACAGCACGGGAACCGGTTCGTACTGGCTGAATCCGGGGTGGGGCGGGCAGGCTTATGATGCAGAGGCTTTTTACACCACCATCGCTGATGGCAAGCTATTTGTTGCGCTGGTCACGGGACACAATCCGCGCACCCTGAACAAACCTGGCTCGAACAGCTATGGCGCGGGCGATTTTGCCATCGATTTCGGCAAGAACGGCACCTACGACCTGGGTATCAATATCCGCTACGCAACCGATCTGGTTAGCGGGCAGCCCACTTTCGAGGGCTTCGGCGTGGAAGGTGGTGTTTACCGGAATCCAACCTGGGCCTCCGGCTTGTGGAACGCTGCCGGTAACTACGACCCAAGCCATCCCGACTTGACGCATCCGACCTCTCTACTGAGCGGAACGAAGATTGGCGATGCCAAGCTCAGTTACACCACGCAAGGCGTGTCAGGCTACGGTCAAAACACAACTAATTTGCACTATTTTTACGAGATGAGTGTCGACCTCAGCCTGCTGAGCCAAGCCGGCTGGGATGGTTCCGCCTTCAATATTCATTGGACCGAAAACTGTGCCAACGACAGCATCATCGTCGATCCGGGCCGGAATGTTCCCGAACCGGGGTCGTTGATCTTGTTAGGCGTTGGACTGGCTGGCTTGCTTGGCGTCAGGCGGCGGGTTCGCAGCCGGTAGCAGCCCGGAAGCAGGGCACATTCACGACTTGCTGCGCTTACTGAAAAGCGCCGGGTACCAACGCACTGCTGATACGGACTGAGCGGCTGCCCGCAGGAAAACTGAATTCCGCGTCCGGCAACAGATCCACGCCACGCGCATGTCCCGGAATTCTGACCGCCCCGCGTAACGAAGAAGCGCTGCTCAAACGCAAACGCTGCCCGCCGTATTCAAGCAAATCACGGCGCGGAGCCGACTTGTTGCCCTCGAACCTGCCCTGCGCCGGAGGAAACAGATCGCCGTCGCCAACGCTCAGATTATTGATCACCCATGCTTCGATGCCGCCGGAAAGTTTTTCGCTCCAGAGCTTGAGAAAAGTACCCGCATGCAGGTCATTGATCAGCGTATTGTGCGCGAGGAAAATAGCATTATCCGGCCAGCGACCTCCCTCAGTGCCATAGGAAATCAACACCGGATTGTCCGTTCCGGCACTCTGGCCGATCGTGTTGCCAACCACGTAAGCGATACCGCCGTTGGGGAACTCCAATTCGTACGATGACCGCCCCTCAGCCCCATCAAGCAGCATGTTGTAGCGCACATGACTTTCACGTGCGCGGGATTTAACCAGACTCCCAAGATAACCCTGCGCAAAACGGCTCCCGGAAAGCACGAATCGCCCAATGGCGCCGACATGAAGCAGATGATGCAGCTGTCCCTCATGGTGTGGCGCAGCAGCGAATTCGCTGTCGCTCACTTCGAGCGTTATTTCCGGGAAATTTGCGGTAAGGAGCCCGATCTCATTATCAAAAAAAGCACAGCGTGCCACGCTCAGATGGCCGCGCTCGACATAGATTCCAGCACCATTTCCGGAAGCCGTACGCGCACCGCGAAACTCAATATTTTCGATCCGGACGTTAGCCCCCCGGATCACCCAGATTGCTTTCCCTTCTGCGTTTTTTCCGTCACCGATCATGACCGGGCGTCCTTCGGAAGCACGTATAAGCAGATTGTTCCCGGCCCAGACTGCAGGTTGCCCACGATAATCGCCGGGCCTGATTTCGATGACATCACCATCCTGAGCCAGTTTTGCTGCTTCGGTAATCGTGGTGATTTTTTCCTGACTGCCAACGATCATCGTGGCTGCCTTGGCCGGACCGTCGGCGGGAGGTTTAGGCGCTTCCGTAGGTTTTACGACCATCAGTTTGCCATCCGAACCGCGCCGGATTTCCCCCTTGTATGCAGGCGATGGGGGAGTGCTTTCCAGCACCTGGGCCAAGCCACAGAGAGGGATGGTGAGCAGAATCATACTGGCGATGACCGATCGAATCACGGCGTTTCCTTTCGCAAGCGAGTGCATTTCAAACACCGGCCGTTGCCAATACGTGTACCTACTCTCCCAGGTAAGCGGCACGCACCTTGGGATCAGCCAACAGCTTTACCGAATCGTCGGTGAGCGTAATTTCGCCACTTTCCATGACGTAGCCACGGCTACTCACTTCCAAAGCGAGCTTGGCATTTTGTTCGACCAACAACGTCGTCATGCCCTCGCGCGCCACCGTCTGAATTACCTCGAATACCTTCTGCACCATAATCGGCGCCAGACCCATCGACGGCTCATCGAGCAGTAGCAACTTCGGTCGACTCATCAAGGCACGTCCGATCGCCAGCATCTGTTGCTCGCCGCCGGAAAGTGTACCGGCCAATTGCTGCGCGCGTTCCTTCAGCCGCGGCAACAGCCCATAAACATAGTCGACGTCACGCGCGATTTCCGCCTTGTCGCTGCGGCAATAAGCGCCCATCAACAGGTTCTCGGCAATGCTCATGCGCGGAAAAACGCCGCGCCCTTCGGGCACAAGTGCAATCCCCTCACCGACCAGCTTATGCGGCGGCAGACGGACGATCTCTTTTCCGGCATAGCGCACGCTGCCACCAGCGGCATCAAGCAGGCGTGCCAGCGCCTTTAGCGTGCTCGTCTTGCCGGCACCGTTGGCGCCGATCAGAGCGACCATCTCGCCCGGGTTGATATGAAAAGTGATGCCACGCACGGCCTGAATGCCGCCGTAAGCGACACGCAAACCTTCGACGATAAGCAATGGCGAAGGGGATGACATTAGGCGACCGCCCCGCCAAGATAGGCCTCGATAACGCGCGGATCCTTTTGCACCACGGAAGGGATGTCCTCACTAATTTTCTGCCCGTAATCAAGCACGGCAACGCGATCACAGAGCCCCATCACCAACTTGACGTCATGTTCGATGAGCAGCACGGTTATGCCATCGGCGCGAATCCCTTCAACCAGCTGGCGCAGCCCTGCGGTTTCGGTACTGTTCATTCCGGCCGCCGGTTCATCAAGCGCCAGCAATTGCGGATCGGTGGCCAGCGCACGGGCAATTTCGAGGCGTCGTTGATCGCCGTAAGAAAGATGTTTTGCCAGATCATCGGCACGGTCGGCAACGCCAACGTAGTGCAGCAACTCCTCGGCACGCCGGTAAATGGCCGCTTCTTCGGTGCGCGCATGTCGATTGCGCAGCACTGCCCCGATGACACCGGCGCTGGTACGCACGTGACGACCGACCATGACATTCTCACGCGCTGTCATGTTGGCGAACAGGCGGATATTCTGGAAGGTGCGGGCGATGCCCCGTGCCGCCGCTTCATGCGGCGCGCTCGCCTTGAGCTTTTCGCCGGCAAAAATGATCTCGCCGCCATCCGGGTGGTAGAGACCGGTCAGTACATTAAAAAAAGTGGTTTTGCCGGCGCCATTGGGGCCGATCAGCCCGTAAATTTCCCCTTGTCGAATGGTCAGCGAAACATCGCGCAAGGCCTTGACGCCACCAAAATGCTTGGCAACACCTTTGGCTTCGAGGAGCAGCGGCAGATTCGCGTCACTCACGCGCCCTCTCCCTTGAACTCGCGACGACGCGTCGATGACGGCCACAGACCGGCCGGGCGGTAAAGCATGACGACGATCAGCGCCAATCCGAAGGCGAGCATGCGCAGCGCTTCGGGGTCGAGCAATATCTTGCCGAAGAGCATCATCTGTACCGGGCCTGCGCCATGGCGAAAAGCTTCCGGCAGCAAGGTCAGCAAAATACCGCCGAGAATGACGCCGGGAATATTGCCCATGCCGCCGAGAACGACCATGCACAACACCATCACCGACTCCATCAGGCTGAACGACTCGGGGCTGACAAATCCCTGAAAACCGGCAAATAATCCGCCCGCCACACCGCCGAAACTGGCGCCCATGGCGAAGGCCAGCAGCTTGATGTTGCGCGTGTTGATGCCGCAAGCCTTGGCAGCAATCTCATCCTCACGGATCGCCACCCAGGCGCGTCCGATGCGCGAATCCTCAAGACGGATGGTGATAAAAACGATCAGCAATGCCAGTGCCAGAAAGAGGTAGTAATAGGCATGCAGTGACGGAATGGTCAGGCCAAGAAAGTCGATCGGCTTGGCCAATGTAATGCCACCCATGTTGATCGGATCGATACCGGAAATGCCTTGCGGGCCATTGGTGATGTTAATTGGCGCGTTGAGATTGTTCATGAAGATGCGAACGATTTCACCGAAACCCAGCGTCACAATCGCCAGATAGTCACCGCGCAGACGCAGGGTTGGTGCACCGAGGATGACGCCAAACAGGCCGGCCAGCGCCGCGCCACCCGGGATGATCAACCACACCGGCAGATGCAGACCAAAGTGCGGACTGGCGAGCAGGGCGTAAAAGTAAGCGCCAACTGCATAGAAAGCGATATAGCCGAGGTCAAGCAGGCCGGCAAAGCCGACGACGATGTTCAGCCCGAGCGCCAGCATGATGTAGAGCAGGGCAAAATCGAGAATGCGCAGCCACGAATTGCCGAGCATGCTGCCAACCGTAAACGGCAGCACAGCAAGCAACAGACCCAGGAAAATCATCGCGCCAATCGCGGCGCGCCGGTTGTGGCGAAGGCTTTCAAAAAAGGTCATGCGCGCTCCGAGGCTTTTGCGCCAACCAGCCCGGAAGGGCGAAACACCAAGACACAGATGAGCACGAAGAAGGCGAATACATCCTGATAATTACTGCCGAAGACGCCGCCGGTCAGATCGCCGATATAACCGGCCCCGAGCGATTCGATCAGGCCAAGCAAAATGCCGCCGAGCATGGCGCCGCCGAGGTTACCGATACCACCTAGCACCGCCGCAGTAAAAGCTTTCAAGCCAAGAACAAAACCCATGTAGTAATGCGCAATTGAATAGTTGGCGCTCACCATCAAACCCGCTACCGCCGCCAGTGCGGAGCCAATAACAAAAGTCAGCGAGATGATCTGATTGATGTTAACGCCCATCAATTGAGCGATGCCGGGATTCTCGGCAGTGGCGCGCATGGCGCGGCCCATACGGGTGCGGTTGATGAGCACCATCAATCCGCCCATCATCGTCGCAGCAATAAAAATGATGGCTATCTGCACGCTGGTAATCGTCGCGCCGAATATCTCGTGCTCGCCGTTCGGCAGAATAGGCGGAAAGGCGTGGTAGTTACGCCCCCAGATCAGCATGGCCAGATTCTGCAGCACAATCGACACGCCGATCGCCGTAATCAACGGCGCCAGCTTGGGCGCCTTGCGCAGCGGCCGGTAAGCGACTCGCTCGATGGCAAAACCCACGGCCATGCAGACGAACGCAGCGGCCATCAGGCCAATCAGCACGATAACAACGCCGGGCAAGCCGCTATCGGCGAGCAGTTTGATGACGGCAAGCGCAACCAGCGCACCAATCATCACCACTTCGCCATGCGCAAAGTTGATCAGCCCCATGATGCCGTAGACCATCGTGTAACCAAGGGCAACCAGTGCGTAAATGCTGCCAAGCACCAGCCCGTTGATGATTTGCTGGATGAAAATATCCATCGAACGCCAATGCAGAAATGAAACGGTAGAGGTAAAAAACAAAGGCAAAATGCAGAAACGGCACCCGAAGGTGCCGCTCCATTTTAGCAGGCGCGCCGAATTACTTCTTGTCGACCGCCGCCTTGGTTGCGTCAGCAGCGCCCTTGACGGCATCAGCACCGGTCTTGACGCCTTCCTTGGCCATTTCCTTGGCAACCTCTCCGGTGGCTTTGACTGCTTCACCGGTGGCCTTGGCAGCTTCCTTCACGGCATCCTTGGCTTCGGCAACGGCTTCCTTGGCGACCTCTTTGGCAGCCTCCAGTGCGCCACCACCGAGGGTCTCAAGGTATTCCCACTTGCCGGCCTTGACCTGATACATCGAAACCGAACCACCCTTCAGATCGCCCATCTCATCAAACATGATCTTGGCGGTAACGCCTTGATAGGCAGTCTTGCCGACTTCCGGCAGATATTTTGCCGACTCAACCGAGTTGGCACGCTTCATGGCATCAGCGGCAACCATTACCGCATCATAGACATAAGGTGCGTAGAGCTGGATCTGTCCATACTTGGCCGTGAACTTTTCACCAAACGCCTTGCCGCCGGGCATATTCTCCAACGGCACGCCAGGCAAAGAGCAGTACTGCCCTTCAGTTGCGGCACCACCGAGCTTGATGAACTCGGGCGTACAGCCGCCGTCACCGGTCAGGAATTTGGTTGTCTTCAGACCCAGCGTCTTCATCTGCTTGGCCATCGGGCCGCCCTGCGCATCCATGCCGCCGTAGAACACAACGTCAGGTTTCTTCGACTTGAT
>JBIJCY010000072.1:0-11274 GCA_044344385.1 Rhodocyclaceae bacterium
CCTAAATATATCGCGGATAAAATCGTTGATTACAAGATAGTCCTAAAATCCAAGCGACTCAAGCGCAGCGAGGCCGAAATGAAGGGAATCAAAAATCTTCTCATGGCCAGCCTTGATAGCGACGCAGCGCCAACTCAAAAATCAGTTGCAGAGCAATTGGGAGTAAATCGAAGATTCCTGAACCATAACTTCCCCGAACTCGCCCGGGCGATATCGGACAAGCACAAACGTGTCTCTGGGATTAGAGCATCAGAGAAGCGTGAGGGACGGGTTGCGAAAGCAAAGGAAATTGTCCAGAACATGCTTATTTCACTTCAGCCAATCAGTCGGAGAAAAATGTGGGCTGAGCTTGCGAAAAATGGACTGACGTTTGCAGACCCAGTAATCCGTCACGCGATACGTGACGTACTGGAGGAGCATCACAAAACATCGAGGACTCAAGCTTAGGGCTGTTACTCGGCCTGATCGGTCATCCAGGACTTGCTTTTTTGCCGACCGCACCTCGCCGCGTTGCGGCCATTCGAAGATTGCCAACGAATATCGGCGGCCTCATTCCGGAACGGCTGTTTGCCAAAAGTGGCTACGCACCCTTTCGCCCCTTAGTCTGTTGCTGCGCAGCACATTACACTTTCCCACATATGGTTTGTTATGGCTGGAAACATGCGATCAGTCCCTTGCTTTTGTCAGTCCTCTCCGTAACATAAGAAAACACCGCACATCATTCGGGAAATGCCATGCATGGCCACCCAAGGACGTCCGTTCCAGATCGCTCTGCTGTGCTATCGCAGGCCGTTGTCGAAGCTGCTCGGCGGCTTGCTCTTGGCTCAACGGAAATTGGGAAAATCGTTGGCGTCAGCCAGCCCATCGCGTCCCGCTTGTTACAAGGCGAATACAGCCTTCGGGAATCCAGAACTGAATGGGAACTGTCGGCGCAACTGGTACGCTTTTCCCGTTCTCTGTTTTCGCTGGTAGGCGAAGACGACCTGCTTACGCGCGGTTGGTTGCGCTCGAACAACACGGCCTTTTATGGTCAACAACCGATTGATGTAATCAAACGCATCGACGGCCTGCTCCATGCCTGCGAATACCTAGATGCACATTCTGAATACGCATTCCACGTTAAACCGAAATAACCATAAGGTGCTTGTGCAGGGCTTGCCTTGTTTGCCGACCGCACCTTTGTTGCGTTGCGGCCGTTCGAAGATTTACAACAAAAATCAGCGGTCACATTCCGGAACGGCCGCTGTTCGAAAAGGGCTACTCACCCTTTCGACCCCAAAGCGACACATGACATGTGCAACCCGTCCGTCCGGTCCTCAACACAAAGCCGCTATCCAGTCCCTACCGCTCCCTTCCCGCCTCATGCCACGCCTTCCTCACCGGTGACAGCAAATACTTGGCCACCGTCCTTGTCCCCAACAATATCTCCGCACTCGACTGCATCCCCGCACTGAGCGGGAACTTCTCGCCATCCATCTCCAAACGCATGGCCTTGAGCGTGACCAGTGCCTTGTAGAGCATCGGCTGATTCTTCGCCGGTGCCTTGTCGTTCGGATTGTTGCCGTTGCCCGTATTGCCATCTGCCGAGTCGGCACTGACGTGCTCGACCGTGCCCTCAACCATGCCGTACTTCTGGAACGGGAAGGCGGCGAACTTGAGCTTCACCAGGAACTCTTGCCGCACACATCTATCTCATGCCTTGACAAAGATTGGCGCGACCAAGGGTGAAACGTCTTCTGCTAAAGATTCACGTATTGCATTATTTTGATGTTGATCCTGAAACAGGCGCTGAATTTCAACGATCTTTTCCCGGTTGTCGATAAGGATGGCAACGCACTTTGAATCGAGTTTCCAACCAGATAGTTTTCTCAACTCATCAAATGCTTCATCGTTACTCCAGGCATGCTTGTAGGCGCGCCTTGAAGTCAGTGCGTCGAATACGTCTGCCACAGCGATGATGCGCGCTTCGATTGGAATGTCATCGCCCTTCAGCCCCCGAGGATAGCCGCTACCATTGATATTTTCGTGGTGATATTCGGCGATGTTACCTATCATCGAGACAAAATTTGAGTGGTCAAGATTGAAATGTCCCATCATGGTATTGATAATCTCCCGCCCTCTGGTTGTGTGGGTTTTCATCACTTCAAATTCATCCGTGGTGAGGGCTTCGGGCTTGTGAATAATGTGATCTGGAATCGAGATTTTGCCAACGTCATGCATCGGTGCGAACCAGAAAATAGCTTCCACGAGCTCGTCATCCAAGCCGTAGTCCGCAGCGATGCCGTTGGCGATCAGTCGGGAGAAGCGGGCCATGCGCTCCAAGTGCTCTCCGGTTTCAGGATCTTTGTGACTCGAGAAGCACGTCGCAGTTTTTAGTGCGCCACGCAACGTCTGTACCTGGTTGAGTTCTACGCTGATCATCAGGGAAATAAGCCGCGCGATCATGTCCAGGTAGAGCAGGCTATCTTCCTGAAAGCTGCCGGGAATAAGTGAATTGAAGAAGACGAACCCTGTCAGTTGTTCACTGTGATACATCGGGACGGTATAGCTTGATCGAAAGCCGCGTGCATTAATGCGTTTTGCGTGCTCTTGGCGACTACCGTTGAGAACCGTGAGGTCGTTGATCACCCGAGGTTTACCCTCGAGATGAATCCGGTAAAGCGATTTTGAATCTCTTAGCCTGGACTGGTACAAAGGCAAGGGGTTTTCGCCATCGGTGCTATGGGCAAACGTCCTTAGAGAGTCCGTCTTGGCATCATAGACAGCTACGCCTATGCGATGAATGAAATTGCAGCGTTGGCGCACTACCCGATGGATAAAATCGATCTTTGCCGAAACTGTGATTTTCTTGTTCAGTTGATTCAATAGGTCCGGGTGGTCGCGTTCGATACTGATCGTCATATTCACAGCCCTCCGTGTTAACTCGCATTACCTCCTTGACGTCAACCTATTCAAGCGGCGACGCTCTGTTTGTGCCCTGCAGCCTTTGCGACCATCAACTTCCTGCGGCCTTGTCGCTGAACCCGTACTTTTCAATGAGCCGGTAAATGTGTCGTTCGCTGACGCCAAGAACGGCAGCAGTCTTCAGGCGATTGCCGCCATACTTGGCCATGACTTGGCGCAAGTATTCGCGCTCGATCTGCTCCAGATTTGGGTCTTGGCCGAAGCGCAACACAACTTCACCAGCCTGGTTGCGTGGAATGAAGGAAAGATGTTCGACGCGGACGGGGTTGCCAGGACGCGCGAGGATGATGGCACGCTCAATGGCATTTCTCAGTTCGCGAACATTGCCGGGCCAGTCGTAGGCCAGCAACATCTTGAGCGCCTCGGCTGACATGGTGGTGGGCGCATTTCGCGTCAGCAGGGCGAGAAAATGCCGCGCCAACGGTTCGATATCCTCGCGCCGTTCGCGCAAGGGCGGAATGGTGATGACAAAACGCGAGAGGCGGAAGTAGAGATCATTGCGGAACGTCCCTGCGCGGCTCATGGCTTCGAGGTCGCGATTGGTTGCGGTGATGATGCGTGCATCGGAGCTGAGCGTCTTGTTGCCGCCAAGGCGACGGAAGCTGCTGGTTTCGAGGACACGCAGCAACTTGGCCTGGATGGCTGAGCCGATGTCACCGATTTCATCAAGAAAAAGGGTGCTGCCGGCGGCTTCCTCGATCAGGCCTTTCTTTTGCCGGTCGGCGCCGGTGAAGGCGCCGCGCTCATGGCCGAACAGTTCCGACTCGAACAGGTTTTCCTGCAAGCCGCTGCCGTCAATAGGTACCAGCTCACGCTGCGCGCGCGGACTGCGTTCATGAATCGCCTGGGCAACCATTTCCTTGCCTGTGCCGGATTCGCCGAGGATCAGCACCGTGGTATCGGTCGGGCCGACGGCATCGATCATCTCCTGCACGTAGTGCATTGCCTGGCTTTCGAAGACCATCGGCCCCGGTCGGTGCGATGCTAGCTGGGTACGATAGAAACGGTTCGATTCCCGCAATTCGGCCGTCTCCAGCACCCGCCTGACGGTCAGTTCCAGTTCGTCGAGATTCACCGGCTTGGTCAGGAAGTCGGCAGCACCCTCACGAATGGCGCTGACTGCGTTGGGTATCGAGCCGTAACCGGTAAGAACGATGACTGGATACTGGTTGCGCAGTTCGCCAAGAATCCGCGAGGCATCGCTATCCGGCAGCTTGTAGTCAAGGATGATGGCGCAGGGCTCGATTTCGCTAAGCCGCTGCTGTGCCTCGGCCCAGGAGCCGGCGCCGAGCGTGGAAAACCCCATGGACTCGATTTGGCGCCGTAGCAGGCTATTAAAGACGGGATCGTCATCGACGATCAACAGGGTTTTCTTCTTCATCCGCCGCTCTTCATTGCGGTTTCGGCAAGCGGCAGGCGAATGCGGAACTGCGTGCCTTGCCCGACAGTGCTATCGACGTGGATGCTACCGCCCATGCGCTCAACAAAATTTTTGACGATGGTCAGGCCCAGTCCCGTCCCGGTCACGCCATCGGCTCGCCTGCTGAAGAAGGGGTCAAAAATGCGGGCCAGGATGTCAGGAGGAATGCCTACACCCGAATCGGCAATCTCGATCACTGCATGACCATCATCGGCGAACAGGCGGGCTACAAGGGTGCCGCCAGCATCCATTGCATGGTGAGCATTCTGGATCAGGTTGAGGAGAATCATGCGGATGTCAGCTTCGTCGGTCAGCAGGCGTAGAGGTTGTTCGGGAACCTCGATCTGCTGGGAGATGCCATGCGTTTGTGCATCGAACCCCAGCAACATCAGGGTATCGGTCAATGCCTCATTGACCACCACCAGTTGCAGGCTACTCGTAGGCGGCCTTGAGAGTAGCAGCATGCGCCGGGTAACGGCAATGCACTTGTCGACTTCCTGATCAATAAGCCTCATGTACTCGACGATCTGATCCTGCGTGACGAGTCCGGCGTGCAATTCACGCACCAGACCCTGGACACCGAGTCGGACCGATCCGAGCGGATTGTGGATTTCATGGGCAATACCCGCCGCCAGTAAGCCGAGTTCGGACAGGCGCTGTTCATGCGATATCTGGGATATCTGCCCGAGATCGCGCACGGATTCAACAATGTAGCGCGCGCTCCCCTGTCCGTCATCGAGTTCGACCAGGACGGCATGGATCTCCGCATGGAACAAGGTGCCATCCGGCCGTTTGAGGTAATGGCTGGCCTTGATATGGTCGCCCGCTTCCTTCAATTCCACTAGCGGGCAGACCGTCAGCGTCGGAACGCAGGCTTCGTCGCGGCCATAACCGTGCTGATAGCAGGGCCGCTGGAGTATTGCCTGTGCCGATTGGCCAAGCTGCTGACAGAATGTGTGGTTGGCCAGCACGACCTGCTTGTCGCTGACGCGGATCAGGCGTACCCCGTCGGGAAGTCCGTCCAGCAGCGTTTGCAAGAACTGCTGCTGCGCTTCGGCCAGTGAGATCTGCGCGGACAATCGCTCGGCCATGGAGTTGAAGCTGATGGCTGCACGCCCGATCTCGTCGTTGCTCGCCGATTGGGCACGTACCGTCAGGTCTCCAGTCGCCAGAACGCGGGCGGCCTCATCCAGCCCGGCCAGTGGCGTGATGACATGACGGCGCAACAAAAACCACAAGGTCAGCAGCGTAAGGGCAATCACCGCCGTGCCGGCCAGCATCAGCAGGAAAGCGCTGCGCATTGCGCTTTCGCGGATCGGTGCCGCGTCATAATCGATTATCAGTATGCCGTTGATTGGATTTGCAGACACCGCGCCATGACAGGAAACGCAGGCAGCACGGTTGGCTACCGGATTGATGGACCGCAACACTTCAGCATCACCGGCCTGCGTTTCGAAGCGGGTGACCGGTTTCCCAGGGCTGGTCTTCTGCGCGACCTCCGGCATCTGTAGCCCCATTTTGTCGGGGTCTGAAGCGAAACGCACTTCACCGGCGGGAGAAAGAATCAGCACGTCGCGTATGCCATTCAGCCCACCCAGCTTGGCCACGATCTCGCGCAAACCGTCCACATCGCGCTTGACCATGGCATTTTCCCAGGTGACCTGCAGCATGCGGTTGAGCTGCATCGAGACCTCAGCCCGTTCATGGAGCAGTTGATCACGGTACAGCCCGAGGAACAGAACGCCAAAGGCCAGCGAGGCGCCTCCCGCGACCAGTAAAACACCTCGCAATAGGCGATGACTCAAGTAGCGAGGGTTGGTTTGCATCCGGTGAGAATCCTTCTGGTTAATGGGTAATTAGAAACCCAATGCCTCGACGGTAGCAACCAGATCAGCAAAACTGGCAGCATCAAGCCTGGCCGCGAACGACTCCCTGTCCAGGCGCGGATCGGTGCAAACGGAAAAACGGACGTCGTCAGATAAATCGCGCATATCTTCCGGAGACATAAAGCCGATGCCGCAGAGCTGTATCAGGCAGTCTCGCTCAGCATCGCTGAGTTCGAGACCGTGGCACTTGAGAATTTCCAGATAGCGTTCAGCAGTGCGATTGACCTTGCCACTGATTTCCATGGTGTTGCTCTCACCCTCGGTGAGCAATGCCAACGGCGGGCCAAAGAATAAGGGGGTTTTACGATTCACATTATCCGCCTGTAATCAGAGCAGTGAGTGGAAAAAGGCCGGCGCACGGCGCCGGCCACTCTTTCTTGGCAAGACTACGTCATCCTGAGGTGAGTTGCCTCAGGATGTTCGTCTTCAGTGGCTGGCTGCGTCGTGTGGCCGACGTTCGTGATCCGCTGTTTTCATGCCTTTCGGCAATACTGGTGCGTTCTCCGGTTGATGCTGCGCGATACCCCGGTTTCGCTCACCATGCTGGACATTGTGAGGGTTGTGGCACTCGGTGCAGACGAACCAGCGCTTGGTGCCGGTGCTGGCCCATTCGCCGATCCGCTTGCCATGGATACCTTCCCGCCAGTCCCGATAGACTTCGCCGTGGCATTTCCCGCACAGTTGCTGCGGCTGGTCGAAACTGATCGGCTTGTCGCGATGATCGACCAGCTTGTCGCGCTGCTTGGGATGATGGCAGTCAAGGCACCAAATGCTGCCGCGGCCATGAGGCAGTTTCGTCGAATCCAGGACGATGGCCTGATGCATCATGGCCAGTTCGCGGGGGTCTTTGTTTTGCGGAAATCCGCTGGGTAGAACACCGGTATGGCAGGTGCTGCCGCATAAGGGCAGCAGACCTACCTTGTCAGAACGCGGCTTGACCACCGCTTTGCCCCGTTTGTAGTCGGCATCGGATATGGGCATGTCGCCCATGGGTGCCGTGCCGTCAAAGGGATCTCCCCACCACAGTACGGCCCCGGTTTTGGGCGAACATTTCACGTTCGGCAGGTTCTCCCCGATCATGCGCTGGGTAACTTCGGTCGCACCTTTGCGACTCTCGAAACACTTGACTGGCTCGGCACCGGCACTGGAAAGGCTGACGAAGCAAAGCAGCAGGACGGTTGGCAAAAATGCAGGTTTCTTCATTCCATTTCCTTTATGTCAGCCCGGGCGCAGCAGCCACTCCGGTATCGCCGGCGGTGGTCTTGCCTTTTGTCTGGGTGGCATAGTCGATATCTCCCAGCAGGATGCCGATAGCTCCTTTCAGCAGCACCGTGAGGACAAGAAAACCGACCGCCCAGTTACCGAGAGTGACGAAAATCTCAAGCGTGGTAGGGAAATACTGGGAGAACTCGCCGATAGGCGTCGGAATGAAGCCGGGAATCAGCAGGCCCATGCCCTTTTCAACCCAGATGCCACAAAAAGCCAGGCCGCAGGCAAGCGACAGCAAGCGGTAGTTTTTACGCCAATAGGGCGTCAGCAGGATGACGAAAGCGACAATGCTGGCTGCCAGCGAACCCCAGAACCAGGGCACCAGATCATTGAAGCCATGCATGCCGAACATCAGGTATTGCAGCCCAAGAGCATGTTCTGTGTTGGCATACAGCTCGGTGACCACTTCTGACAAGCTCAGGAAGAGGGATAGGCCAAGGCAATAGGTAATGATCGTTGCCAACTGATCGATGGCGGAATTCTCGATCCAGAGACGGGTCCGCGATCGTATGATCAGAAAGATCAGAATGATCAACGACGGCCCCGCTGCAAATGCGGTCAAGATGAAACGAATCGGCATCATGCTGTGGTGCCACATCGGGCGTGCCGGCATGGTGTTGAGGAAAAAAGCTGTCACCGTATGGATGCTCAATGCCCATACGATGGAGAGGTAAATCAGTGGCATGTAGAACTTGTTATTTAACGGCTGGCCGGTGTACTTCTTGTAAAGAAAATAAAAACCGCCGATGAAATTGAGGAGTAAATAACCGACAAGCACCAGGGTGTCCCAGGCCAGCATTGAGTTGGGAAGGTTATAGATGCCGATGATGGGCAGCATGTGCCAGAGACGGTCGGGCCGACCCATATGGGATACGATGAACAGAATGCACATCAGCACCGCCGAAATCGCCAGCATTTCACCCAGCACCGCCACTGCGTGAAGCCCTTTGTGGTGGTAGACGTAGGCAGGGAAAACAATGGTCACGGCCCCGGCGGCAATGCCGACCAAAAAGACAAAATTTGCCAGGTACAGACCGTCATGCACCTGATCCGTCAGGCCGGTGTAGCGCAAACCATCGGCCGCGTGCAGGTAAGACCCGTACAGCAACCCCATAATGAGCGCGCAGAGGAAAGCAATCCAGGCATAGAACGCCGGGCTGCCTTTCACCACGTAGGTCACATAATCGACGGCGAATCTCTTCAGCTTGTCCATGATGTCGCGTCTCAATCCATGAAATAGAAGAATTTCGGGAAGGTGTTGAGCTCCGCCTTCAGGCGAAACACATTCTTGCGTTCGATAATCCGGCTGACTTCGCTGTTCGGATCAAGCAGGTTGCCGAACTTGCGGGCGCCCGTTGGGCACACCTCGACGCAGGCGGGGTAACGCCCCTGGCGCGTGCGCTGGATGCAGAACGTGCACTTCTCCACCACCCCCTTCATTCGTGGACGGTTACCAAGATAATGGGTCACCGGGTTCATGGCTTCCTTGGGCAGATTCGGGGCGCTCCAGTTGAAGCGCCGCGCCCAGTAGGGGCAAGCAGACATGCACATACGGCAACCGATGCACCAGTTGTAGTCGATGACCACCGGCCCGTCTGCTTCTCGGTAGGTGGTGCGTACCGGACAGACCTTGACGCAGGGAGGCTTTTCGCACTGCATGCAGGCAATCGGCATATAGACGGAATCTTTTTCCGGAACTGCCTCCGGCTGGTAATAGTGTTCGCCTTCAAGGACAACGCCGGCCGGGGTGTAGGCATTGCCGCCAACCTGTATCCCCAGCCCCTCGGGATAGCCCTGGTCCATCTTTTTCTGGCTGAATTCACCTTTCTCCATCTTGAGAACGCGAATCCACTCGATCTCCTGGTCCTTGCCGCGCGACTGGTTATTCTCTTCTACGCACGCTTTGGCACAGCGGCGGCAACCAATGCACTTCTTAATGTTCAGGGCATAGCCCATGAGCACGCCTTCCTGCGCCGGCGTGCCATCGACGGTTACCTTCTTGCCATACTCACGGGAGTGACGACGCTCGAGCCGCGCCCTTGCCAGCGCCTTTTCCTCCTCGGTCATCAACCGGTAGTTGCCCTGAAACCATTCGGCCCAGTCCATGTTCGCCCGCGCATCGTCCGACATGGTCATCAGCGCCGCCGTGCCGAGCAGAGAATTGACGCTCAACATCCCGGCACCTTTGAGGAAACCGCGACGGGAACTCACCATCTCGACAGGGGCCGCCTCTGGCGTCTGCCCTGAGCAGGCACATCCTCCCTCGGGGTTGCAGCTCTTTTCTTTGTTCGTCACGTGCTTTCTCCTTGCTTGACCGGGAGCGGCCGTATGGATCTTTTTGATGAGTGAAAGCGGCTCATTGAGATGTGGCTGAAGAAGCGCTACCAGCTGGGCCCGCCAATGCCGGGCATGAAATGAATGGGCACTGACTTCACTTCGTCAAGATCCTTCGGGTGCAAAATGGCATCAATCGCCTCTTTGCACGGTCGCGGCTCGCCCAGATGCAGAGCAATCACGTCACGCAATTGCTCGCACCAGGCATCGCTCAGCAACGCCAGTGCTGCGTAAAACGAGGTGTCACAACGCTGGGAAACGCGGCGTGTGAAGTCGGGCAACCAACGCAGCATATGGTGGTCAAGAAACTCGGCCAGCAAGCGCCAGTGCTCACGGATCGAAGTAGCGGGGTCGTCAGGCGATTGAGTGGTTGTCCGCAGCAGGCGTCTGGCCAGGAACTGCAGCTGGAACACCAGATGGTCATCGGGGCGCATCCCCCAGTTCGGAACCCGCAGGCCATCGGCGGCGTACAGTGCGCGGAGTTCGAACATCGCTTCCTGGCACAGAAGATGTTCATCGGATACCCAGAACGACTCGAAAGGTGATGCCTCCAGTGCTCCCGTCAGGTAGATGGCCGCATAGTCGGCCGCCAGATCGTCCATGAATGCCGTATCCGGCACGTCCGGCAGGATCTCCATGACCTCACGCATCGCCCTGAAAACCTGCTCGCATTTCTCACCACACGGCATCATGCCGAGGTTGCCGGGAAAGTCGTGAGCCTTCAATGCAACCAACAATTCCGGGCTCAGTTCCCGGCCATGCAACAGCGCCAGAGTGGCCGCGTCCTCACTCCATGCTAGCGCCGCTTCTCGATCGATCATGATTTAACCTTGCCCTTCCGATGTGGCACAAAGGCAATCGACGGCTTGGTCAGCTCGGGATTGGCCATGTTTTTTACCTGGCGTACTGTTTCGTCATGCGGGCCGACGGCCTTGGTCTTGAAGTTGCCTTCCCAAAGTTTGTCGATCGGTCCGATATCAAGGACGCGCATCATGCAGGCCATTACGCAATATGGCTTGCGACCAGCATCAATCTCATCCACACACATATTGCACTTCTGAATGATCTGTTCCTTTGGATTCCACTGGGGAGCGCCATAGGGGCACGCTGCCTCGCATTTCCGGCAACCAATGCACAAGGTGGAGTCGATATCGACGATGCCGTCCTTGCTTCGCTTCCAGATGGCACCTGTCGGGCAGGTCGGCAGGCATGCCGGCTCGGCACAGTGGTTGCAGGACATGTTCACCTTGTAGGCAAAAACGTCCGGATAAGTCCCTCCCTCGATGTACATCACGCGACGGAAACGTGGGCCAGGCGGCAGGCCGTTCTTGTCCTTGCAGGCGATTTCGCAGGCGCGGCAGCCAATGCAATCGACGTTGTTATGGACGAAGCCGAACTGCA
>JBIJCY010000071.1:0-11274 GCA_044344385.1 Rhodocyclaceae bacterium
AGTGCCAGCACATCGGCCGCCGGGGTCTGCGCCGGAACGACAGTGACCTTGCAGCCACGACTGGCGAGCATGCGCAGAATGTTGCGCTTGATGCCAAAATCGTAGGCAACAACGTGGAATTTTTGTGAGGAAGCCGGCACATAACCCTTCAGCGTCCACTCACCTTCGACCCACTCGTAGGGCGACTCAACGCTGACGACCTTGGCCAGATCCATGCCGGCCAGCCCGGGGAATGCACGCGCCTCGGCAATTGCCTTGGCCTCATCAACCTTAACGGCCATGATGCAGCCAGCTTGCGCACCCTTTTCGCGCAGAATGCGGGTCAGCTTGCGCGTGTCGATGCCGGCGATGCCGACGACGCCGTGCTTTTTCAGATAGTCGGGCAGTGTTTCCTGCAGGCGCCAGCTTTCAGCGCGAATCGGCAAATCGCGAATGACCAGGCCGGCGGCAAAGTTGGCGCGTGATTCGAAGTCCTCGGCATTGCAGCCGACGTTGCCGATGTGCGGGTAGGTCAGTGTGACGATCTGGCGGCAGTAGGACGGATCGGTGAGGATTTCCTGATAGCCGGTCATCGCCGTATTGAACACCACCTCGCCGCTGGTGCTGCCTTCGGCGCCGATGGCGTAACCGTGGAAGACAGTACCATCGGCCAGTGCGAGAATCGCGGGCGGAAGAGTGGGTAACAACGACACGAAAAACTCCTGTTAATCCTGTTGAATGCGTAGCTTAGATACGCAAAAGCGGGACGAGCGCACGGCTCTCCCGCTTGAATTCTTGCAAACCTTACAATTATACCGGAGGGCACCCTTTCGGGCAATTCTCTTGACTGATTTTGACTGGCCGAATGGTGAAATTCAGGGCAATCAGAAACCTAAAGCGGCATTTCTCCACGCACAAAACGCTCGATTTCCGGCTTCAGGCGCGCCATTTCAACCATCAAGGCGTCCGACAACTGCGTGCAACGCGCCCAATCGACGCTCGCAGGCACCTTGACGGCACGTTCCAACTCCAACGCGATGCGCCGCGCGGTTTCGCCATGGAAGATGGCAACCAGACTCTTCAGCGTGTGCGCATCCATGCAAAGCTGGCGTGCGTTCTGCTCGCGCAAGGAAGTCTGTATCCGCCCGAGGTGATCGTCCCATTCATTGATCAACATGCCGGCCATCGTCATCAGGAGTTCCCGATCTCCCAGATCACGCATTGCCGCGCGCAGATCCAGCGAGGTGGCGGTCAGGTCGGAGGCTGGCTTTACTTCGGCAGGCGCACTGTCACCCGCCCCAGCCAAATTCAGGTTACGTTCGATTGCCGCATACAGATCATCAGGCCGGATCGGTTTGGAAACATAGTCATTCATCCCCGCCTCAAGACAGCGCTCGCGATCGCCTTCCATCGCATTGGCCGTCATGGCAATGATGCAGATCGACTTGAACTCATCCGAAACGACCCAACTGCGCCTCATTTCACGCGAACGAATGGCTTCTGTCGCCTCCAACCCGCCCATGACTGGCATCTGCATATCCATCAGGATGAGGTCAAAGCGGCCTTTCTCGAACTCATCAACGGCCTCACTGCCATTGTTGGCCAGCGTCACACGGTAACCGCGCTTTTCCAGCAACCGCTTGGCCAGCTCCTGATTGACCGGATTGTCCTCAACCAGCAAAACCTCGAGCGTCGTGACAACACCGCCCGGCCCCGGCTCTTCGATATCAAAAGACGCCAGCGTCAGATCACTGTCACTCTTGCGCCCAAGGACCAGCATCAGCGCATCGACCAAGTCATCTGGTGCGACGGGTTTGACCAGATAGGTGCCGACACCGAGTTCGCGCAAACGGCTAAGATCCTGGCGTTGCTGCTCAGTGTTTAGCAGCAGGATCAACTTTTCGGGGAAAGCACCGCTTTGCCACGCCTCGGCAAGTGCCAATCCGCCCGGCGCCGGCATTTGTGCGTCGGCCAGTACACAGTCGTAGGAAAAGCCGACGGAACGCGAACGCTCAATTGCTGCCAGCGCGGCGGAAGATTCTGCCACCACAGCCGTCTGTATTCCCGTTGCCTCGAGAATGGCGAGCAACTGCGTAGCAAGCGTCGGATTGCTTTCGATCAGCAGTGCCCGCTGCTCACAGAACGGTCTGGCAACAGGCGCGACAACGGCCACCGACTCAACGCCAAAGCGCCCGGTAAAAAAGAAACTCGTTCCCTCGCCTTCACTACTCTCCAGCCAGATCCGGCCGCCCATCATTTGCACCAGGTGCGTACAAATGGTCAAACCCAGGCCTGTCCCGCCGAAACGACGGGTGATTGAATCGTCGGCCTGAGAGAAAGCCTCGAAAATCGCGCTCTGCCGCGCGACCGGGATACCGATTCCTGTATCGCGTATCTCAAAACAAAGGAAGGTCGAACCCGGCGAACACTCACCCAACGAAACATCTACCGTAATTTCGCCGCGCTCGGTAAATTTGACTGCGTTGCCAAGCAAATTGGAGATTACCTGACGAACCCGGGTCGGGTCGCCAATCAGTCGGGGCGGCACATCAGGCGCCACGGTCACAATAACTTCCAGCCCTTTTTTATAGGCCGCCACCGCATGCGCCCGTGCCGCCTCAAACACCAGACTGGAAAGAGAAAAGGAAACCTCCTCGAAACGCAGCTTGCCGGATTCAATCTTGGAAAAATCAAGAATGTCATTCACGATGACCAATAAAGACTCGGCGGAAGACTTGACGGTCTTCAGATAGTGCCGCTGTTCGGCATCAAGCTGGGTATCGAGCGCCAGTTCGGTCATGCCGATGATCCCGTTCATCGGCGTGCGAATTTCATGACTCATGTTGGCCATAAAAGCACCACGCGCCCGATTGGCGGCTTCTGCCAGCTCCTTGGCTGAAAGCGCGTCTGCCTCATGCTGCTTGAAAGCCGTGATATCCCGATGCAGCAACAAAATGCGCAAGGGCTCACCACCGGCATCGCGCGCGATGACCATGCCTTTGAGCAGGAGCCACTTCCAGTCGCCGGCCTTGGTGCGGAGACGGCACTCGCTCTGAAAAACACGGGATTTGCCTTGCACATGCGCGGTGACCGCGGCATTAAGCGCGCTTAGATCTTCAGGCTGCGCCAGACGCCGCCAGGCCGAAATGGTATCTTCAAGCTCATCGTCGGCATAACCAAGAAGCGTCTTCCATTGACGGCCGGATTCTATTCGACCGCTCTGCAGATTCCAGTTGGAGAACGCATCGGCAGCAAGCTCCGACTGCACTTGATGCAAGCCCGCATACTGGGTGATCAAGCCATCCGCAGTTTCCAGAAAACGGCTGACGCCGGTGACCAGAGCGGGATGCTGCGTAGCGGCGCTGGCCAGCAACTGTCCCAACACAGCTTCTCCCTCTCCGCCAAAAATCTCGCGGAGCTTGCCTGCAAGCAGCTGGGATTTCATCGCACAGCTTCGATTCAGCTAAAGAAAGTCATTCAGCGCAGACCCAGAACATCCTGCATGTCGAACATCCCGCTTTCCTTGCCGGCAAGGAAACGGGCTGCACGCAGGCTACCCAACGCATAGGGCATACGGCTGCCCGCCTTGTGACTGATTTCCACTCGTTCGCCGGTCCCGCAATACATGACAGTATGATCGCCAACAATATCGCCACCGCGTACCGTGGCGAAACCAATGGTCGACGGATCGCGCTCGCCAGTCACACCTTCACGGCCGTAAACGGCGCACTCCTTGAGGTCACGCCCGAGCGCCTGTGCCACCACTTCACCCATGCGCAGCGCGGTTCCCGACGGCGCATCGATTTTGTGCTTGTGATGCGCTTCGACAATCTCCACATCGTAGCCCTCGCTGAGAATACGCGAAGCCGTATCCAGCAACTTGAAAACGACGTTAACACCGACGCTCATATTCGGCGCAAAAACTACTGGAATCTCGCGCGCCGCATCGCCAATCGCCAGTTTGCCTGCCGCATCAAAACCGGTGGTGCCGATAACGATGGCCACCTTGTGCCGACGGCAGATTTCCAGATGTTCGAGGGTACCTTCAGGGCGGGTGAAATCAATCAGGCAATCCGCTTGGGCGATCCCCGCCTCAACATCGCTGGTGACTAAAACGCCACACGGCATACCCACGAGCTCTCCAGCATCCTTGCCGAGCGCCGGCACGCCGGCCTGATCAATCGCCGCCACCAAAGTCGCTTCACCATCCTTCAGGGTCGACTCAATCAGCATCCGCCCCATCCGGCCGGTAGCGCCAACAATCGCAATCTTCAATCCGCTCATTTCACAACCCTATTTTTTCCATCATGTTACCGAAAAAGCCTTTTTCGTCTGGCGGTGGCAATGGGGCACTCCCGTCCGTGGGGATCGAACCCAGATCAATCTCTCGCATACGGATTTCTGGCGTTGCGGCTTCTCCGGTCTGGGCGGGAACCGCGTCACCGGCCACACGATACAACTTCCCGTCGGCATCAAAAAAGGTAGAGAATTTACGTGTCTCGACGGCACCGGTGCTCCCTTTTTGCAGCCGGTAGACGTAATCCCATCGATCCGCATGGAACAGGTCGACCAGCATTGGCGAGCCAAGGATGAAACGCACCTGATCCTTGGTCAATCCAGGGCGTAACTGGGAAACCATTTCCTGGGTAAGAACGTTGCCTTGCTGCACGTCAATCTTGTACTCGTTAACGATGCGCGGCACCGAAGAGCAGGCAGAAATCACCCCGACAATGAGGAGGGCTGTAGTAACTCGCGAAAAAATCATGCGCTTGATCGGTCTAGGTGGTTAATCGGGGTAATGCACGGCAATCAGTAACAAATGCCCGCCAAATCGGCATACGGAGCGACTAATGGTCAGGCCCATTTCTCAAAGTCATCCCGGACGGTATATCATAACCGAAAAAAACATCTCTCTTTGCAGCGGATCAAGGTAAGCCATGAGCAATTCCAGCGACCTCAAGAGCATGGGTCTGAAAGCCACGCTCCCCCGCCTGAAAATTCTTGAACTATTCGAGAAGAGCGAAGTGCGTCATCTGACGGCCGAGGACGTCTATCGCCTGCTCATCACAGAGAACATGGATATCGGGCTGGCGACCGTCTATCGCGTACTTACCCAGTTTGAGCAGGCAGGCCTGCTTGAGCGCCATCATTTCGAGTCCGGCAAGGCCGTCTTTGAAATGAACGCAGCGCAGCACCACGACCATCTGGTGTGCATCAATTGCGGCCGTGTCGAGGAGTTCTACGACGCGGAAATCGAGCGTCGCCAGACAAAAATCGCCAAGGAGCGCGGCTTCGCCATCAAGGAGCACGCGCTTTACCTCTACGCGGAATGCATCAAACCTGAATGCACGTACCGCGACAAAGCGGGAAAGAACAACAAACACTAAGCCAGTTCGCTCGAGCCACCTCCGGCTCAACGCTCAGTCTCGTCGCTCAGCCCCGATACTCAGCCACAACTCTCAGGAACCTCATGGAAGCATTTATCACTTCAACGCTACTTGTCGCGCTCGCTGAAATCGGCGACAAAACGCAGTTGCTCTCTTTTGTCCTCGCCGCCCGTTTGCGCCGCCCGCTGGCGATCATCGCCGGAATTTTTGTAGCAACCGTCGCCAATCATGCGCTGGCCGGCTGGGTTGGCGCATGGATTGCCACTTTCTTTACACCCGAGACATTGCGCTGGATCGTCGGTGTCGTATTTATCGCCTTCGGACTGTGGACCTTGCGCCCGGATGAACTTGACGACGATGACGCCCCACAGGCAAGTCATGCGAGCGTTTTCATGACCACCCTGATTGCGTTTTTTCTCGCCGAAATGGGCGACAAGACACAGTTTGCCACCATGGCGCTGGCCGCACGCTTCGACTCACTGCTATGGGTTGTTCTCGGCACCACGCTGGGAATGATGGCGGCGAATATTCCCGCCGTACTGATCGGCGAGAAGCTGGCAAAAAATCTGCCGCTCAAGGCTATCCGCTGGACCGCTGCGGCAGTATTCGCCGCAACCGGGGTACTGACACTCATCACACCGACTTGAGCCGGACTGAGTCAAAAAAGACGCCAGTCAGGCAAAAAGATCAAAGCGGCCGCCCACTTGGTCCGTCTGGCTGCCACTGCGTTCAACACCACGATAAAATTTCGTGTTGCTGCCATCCGCAGCAGCAGCTTCCTGCTGCTGCACGAAGAGTGCTTGCCGTGCCTGCAACTCCAGCTGACCGGCTTGCGCCGCAACGGCATGATCCTGCGCTGATGGCTCAGCAGGCGCTAATGCGGTGGCGCGAATGTGCTGTGCCTTGGGGATGGTTTCCTCGGGCGTCCGTGCCGGTGAGGTATCGATCGACACTTCGCCCGACACCGCATACTGCCTATTATCAGGCCCAGTCTCATAACTGTATGTCGGGCCACCACGAATCAAGTCCGCGCCGGCTGAAACATGCGCCTGTTCGTGCGCCCGGACTTTCGAGTCAATCTGTTTGAGTTTATTGATCTGCTGCTGTTGCTCAGGCGAAAGTTCCACCACAACGCTGGCAGTTTCAGCGGGGCGAACAACCTCATCCGCAGGTTCCACCACGTCCTGCGACTTGACAAGGTCCTGCGTTTTGATCGGCTTCGGCGCGAAACGGGCAAGATTTTCAAAACCAAGACTCTTGCCGACAGCGCTGTTTCCTGCGCTTTGAATCATGATGAAAAGGCCCTCAAACCAACTGGCTACGTACGCTCAGCATAGACCATAAGCCGATGATTTTCCAGCGCTTGCGGTTCAGGAAATACCCAACATCTCCTGAGCGTGCTGGCGGGTAATGGCCGTGATATCGACACCGCCCAGCATTCGCGCGATCTCTTCAATGCGGGCGTCGGCATCGAGCATGGTTACACGACTGCGAATCTGCCCGCTCTCGCCGCCTTTTGCGACCTGCCATTGCCAGTTGGCCCGTGCCGCGACCTGCGGCAGATGGGTAACGCACAAAACCTGCCGCTCAGCACCCAGTTCGCGCAGGAGCCGGCCAACGACTTCGGCCACACCACCGCCGATACCGACATCGACTTCGTCGAATATCAGTGTCGGAACGCTTGCGGCCTGACTGGTAACGACCTGAATCGCCAGACTGATGCGCGACAGTTCGCCACCCGAAGCCACCTTGGCCAGAGAACGCGATTCATTGCCCGCCAGACCGGCGATACGGAACTCAACCTGCTCCAGCCCGCCGGCGTTGCCCCCCTCGATGGCCACCAATGCAATCTCGAACTGCCCGCCGCCCAAAGCCAGTTGCTGCATCACACGGCTAACTTCAACACCAAGCGCCTTGGCCGCTTTCAGGCGATCTTTGGAAAGACGCGCAGCCAATGCTTCATACTGCTTGCGCGCCCCGGCGACGCGCGCTTCCAGGGCGGCAACATCCGCCGCCGCACCCAGCGCAGCCAAACGCTCCTGCCAGCCCGCCAGCATGACCGGCAAGTCATCGGGCGTTGAGCGAAACTTGCGCGCGCAGTCGAGCACCGCAGCGATACGGCCATCAAGCTCGCCGAGGCGCCGGGGATCGAGTTCGACACGATCAGAGTAGCGGCGCAGCGCCGAGACAGCCTCGGCCAATTCGGCCTGAGCAGACTGCAACAAAGCAGCCACCTCGGCGAGCGCCGGATCATACTCGGCGAGCCCGTCCAGACGCCCGGCCACCGTATCTACCTGCGCTTCGCATGCAGCATCGCCTTCGGCCAGAATCACCAGCGAAAACCGCACGCCCTCGGCAAGGCTGGTCGCGTGCGCCAGCCGCTTATGCTCGCTGTTCAGCGCCGACCACTCCTCGGTCGAAAAACCGAGCGCTTCCAGTTCACGAACCTGCCAGTCAAGCTGCTCGCGCTCCCGCGTCAGCGCTTCAGCACCGCCGGTGGCCGTTTCGAGCAGGCCCTTTGCTTCACGCCAGGAACGCCAGTTGGCGGCCACCTCGGCAACCAGCGGATTGAGACCGGCGTGCGTATCGAGCAGCGCGCGCTGCGCATCGCCGCGTAACAAGGACTGATGCGCGTGCTGACCATGGATATCAACCAGCGACTCGGCAACCTCACGCAACTGCTGGACGGTGGCCGGCGAACCGTTGAGATAGGCACGCGAACGACCATTGCCATCCAGCACCCGGCGCAGCAACAGACCGTCGGCGGCATCCAGATCATGCTCGCGCAACCAGTCGGCAGCGGCCGGCGCACCGTCGAGATCGAACTCGACGCTCACTTCAGCGCGGTCGGCACCACTGCGGATCAAACTGGCGTCAGCGCGTTCACCAAGCGCAAAAGCCAGCGCATCGACCAGAATCGACTTGCCGGCACCGGTCTCACCGGTCAAGGTGCCAAAGCCCGCCTCGAACTCCAGCTCAAGGCGATCAACCAGCACAAAATCACGTATCGTCAAACGGCGCAGCATGGCTATTCAGTGGCTTTCAGAAATGCTCAGAGGACCTTCGGCTGCTCACTCCAGTGCAGCTTCTGGCGCAACATGGCGAAATAACTGTACCCGGGCGGATGAAGGAAACAGATGGAATATTCAGAACGGCAAATGCGCACAATATCGTCGCGCTTCAGATCAACAGTTACCTGACCATCAAAGTGAGCCCGCGAATCGGTTGCCTGGATGATGCGGATTTCTATCTCGCTGCGGTCGCCGATCAAGATCGGCCGGTTGGTCAGCGAATGAGGGCACAGCGGCACCAGCGCAATACCGGCCACCTGCGGGTGCATGATCGGGCCATTGGCCGACAGCGAATAAGCGGTGGAACCGGTCGGCGTCGCAACGATCAGGCCATCCGAACGCAGATTGTAGATAAACTCCCCATCAATGAAGAGGCCGAACTCGATCATCCGGCCGATCGCTCCCTTATCCACGACGATGTCATTCAACGCCAGATTGGAAGCAATACCTGCGCCGTCACGCAGCACCTCGGAATCGAGCAACATTCGCGTTTCGAGGACAAAATTGCCGGCAAGCAAATCATCCATGCAACTGAGCATGTCGTTGCGCGCAATATCGGTCATGAAACCCAGGCGTCCCTGATTCACGCCAACCAACGGCACGCGATAACGCGCCAGCTGACGTGCCGCATTGAGCATGGTGCCATCGCCACCGAGCACGATCGCAACGTCTGCCTGTGCGCCAATCGACGCAAAATCGGCGCTTGTCCAACCGGACGGATCAAGCTGCATGCCGACGTTCAGACCGGTTTCTTCCTCGATCAACACGGCAATACCGCGCTCGTGCAAATACTTCGCCAGCAGACGCAGCGACTCGGCAATCTCCGGGCTGTGGTACTTTCCGATCAGCGCAACGATACGGGGCGGCGTCTGCTTGCCGACAGACGCGGGGACAAAGGCATCATTCATGGGCCGAATTAAACCACAATTCGCTGATCTTTCGACTTACCCTCCACGACCGCCCCATTTTTTGTAGAAACTTTGTAAAATCGACCCCATGCTCGACGAACGCTCGCGAACCCTGCTCAAAACCCTGATCGAACGCTATATTGCGGAAGGGCAGCCGGTCGGCTCGCGGGCACTATCAAAATACTCGGGACTGGATCTCTCTGCCGCCACTGTACGCAACGTGATGGCTGACCTGGAAGACCTGGGCTTCATTGCCAGCCCCCACACCTCTGCCGGACGAATTCCGACATCACGCGGTTACCGGTTTTTTGTCGACAGTCTGCTCACCATGCAACCCCTCGAGATAGAAAAGATCAACGCCATCGAGGGCCAGCTTCATCCATCACAACCGCAGCACCTGATCAGCAGCGCCTCACATCTGCTTTCGGGGCTCACCCATTTCGCCGGCATCGTACTGACGCCGCGCCGCATGGCGCCAAGAATCCGGCAAATGGAATTCGTCAGCCTGTCAGAAAAACGCATCCTGCTGATCCTGGTTACCTCCGAAGGTGACGTCCAGAACCGGATTCTCTTCACCGAGCGCCCCTATTCACCCTCGGAATTGACAACCGCCACCAATTACCTGAACCAGCACTTTGCCGGCCACGATTTCGAACATATCCGCAAACGCGTGCAGGACGAATTGCTCAAGTTGCGCGGCGATCTGCACGGACTGATGGCCGCCGCACTGGCAGCAGGCGACGACGCCATGCGCAAACCGGACGACCAATACATCATTTCCGGAGAACGAAATTTGCTCGAAGTCGAGGAGCTCTCATCCAACATGAAGCGCTTGCGCGAGCTCTTTGACCTCTTCGAACAGCGCACCTCACTGATGCAGCTGCTCGACGTTTCACACCGCGCCGATGGCATACAGATATTCATCGGCGGAGAATCGGGGCTGGCGCCCCTTGATGAATGCAGCGTCGTCACCGCACCGTATGAAGTCAACGGACATATTGTCGGCTCGGTCGGCGTGATCGGCCCGACACGCATGGCCTACGAGCGCGTCATTCCAATCGTCGACATCACCGCCAAACTTCTTTCCTCTGCACTCACCTACCAGGCAAACTCCTGATGCCCCGCTTTCTCCCGGAACCAGCGTACAAACACGGAACACCGGCAAAGACCGCGATTCTGCTGATTAACCTCGGCACACCCGAAGCGCCGACCGCCCCGGCCGTTCGCCGCTATCTGAAAGAATTTCTTTCCGATCCGCGCGTCGTCGAAATTCCACGCGCCATCTGGTGGCTGATTCTGAATGGCATCATCCTCAACGTCCGCCCGAAGAAATCGGCTGCAAAATATGCCTCTGTGTGGACGCCGGAAGGCTCGCCGCTCAAGGTGCACACCGAACGCAAAACCAAGTTGCTGCGCGGCCTGCTCGGCCAGAGCGGACATCACGTCGTTGTCGACTACGCAATGCGTTACGGTCAGCCATCCATTCCAGCAACGTTGACGCGCCTAAAGGCCGAAGGCTGCACGCGGATTCTCCTGCTACCGCTCTACCCGCAGTACGCCGCAAGCACCACCGCCACCGCTTATGACGCCGCCAGCACCTGGGCGCAAGCAACCCGCAACCAGCCGGAAATTCGCACGGTGCGCAGCTTTGCCGATCACCCGGGCTACATCAACGCACTGGCAGCAAGCGTTCGCGAGCACTGGATGCGCAACCCGCGCACCACCGGCACCTATCGCCTGATCATGAGTTTTCACGGCGTACCGCGTTATACGCTCGACAAAGGCGACCCTTACCACTGCGAATGCCAGAAAACCGGACGCCTGCTGGCCGAGGCACTCGGCCTGTCCAAAGACGAGTATCAAATCTGTTTCCAGTCGCGTTTCGGTCGCGCTGAATGGCTGCAACCCTACACAGCACAAACGCTGCAT